>DVHA01000318.1 GCA_018712425.1 Candidatus Faecivivens stercoravium
TTTTCTTCCTTGTGGATGATCGGCTCGTTTTCCGAGGCATAGGCGTCGGTCGCGACTGCCATCCCTTTGCGGTGGAGCAGCCATCCGGCGATTTCCCGCACCAGCATATAGATGACCGCGAAGGTCGGCACGCCGATGATCATGCCGATCGGCCCCAGCAGCGCGCTGAAGAGGGTGATCGAGAAAATGACCCAGAAGGCCGACAAACCGGTTGTGTTGCCGAGGATTTTCGGGCCGATGATGTTGCCGTCGATCTGCTGTAAGATACAGATGAAGATGGTAAACATCACCGCCGTCCGGGGGTCAATGATGAGCAGCAGCAGAATCGACGGGATCGCGCCGATAAACGGCCCGAAATAGGGGATGATGTTGGTGATGCCGACAATGACGCTGATCAGCATCGCGTAAGGCCAGTTAAACAGCGCCATCCCGATGAAACAGATGCTGCCGACAATGGCCGAATCGAGGATTTTGCCGATGATAAAGCCGCTGAAGATGTCGTTGGCGGTATGGGTGAGGAGGATCAGCCGGTCGACCCCGCCCCGCGGCAGCAGCGCATAGGCGGCTTTCTTCACATGGGCGTAAAGCAGTTCCTTGCTGGCCAGCAGGTAGACCGGCAGGATGACGATAATCAGGAGGTTGAGCACCCACCCGACCAGCGAGCTGGTCAGCTGGAGCAGCTGCGGGATGATGGAGGTAAGGTCGCTGGCAAAGTCGGTGACCATCTGCCGCATCCGGGTGACGATAGCGGTGATGGTGTCGTTCTGGGTGAGCAGGTTGAGGTCGAGGTTATATTTGGTCGCAAGGTCGTTGACAAGCGTCGGGATCGAGTTGATCCAGGTGGTGATCTGGGGGATCAGGTTCCGGAGGCTTTCAACCAGCTGCGGCAGGATGATCCATAACAGAACCGCCAGGATCGCAATCGCGCAGATGTAGGTGATAAGGATGCCGATCGACCGGCTGCTCCGCCGGGAGAGCTTTCCCCGGGAAATCCATCGGAGCAGCTTCTCCGCTGTTTTCAGGATGGGGTTAAGCAGGTAGGCGAGGCACGCCCCCCAGATAAACGGCGAAAGGATATTTAAAAGTTTTCCCGCAATATCCAGTACCGCCTGGTAGTTAATCAGGCAGAAGACGCAGACGGCGCTGGCGAGGATGACCAGGAAGGCGTAGGCGGAGATGATCGCGTACTGCCGGTTGTAGGGGAGCTTCTTCATCCTTCGCCTCCTTCCTCTATCCCTGCGAGCCGCAGGGCTTCGGTCAGGACTCTGCCGATGCTCTCCCGGAAGAGGAGGCCGGCCGATTCGTCCTGCGGGGTGGGGGTCTTGTTGATGAGGACGAGCCTTCCCCCGCGGTAGTAGCGCAGCAGCCCGGCCGCCGGGTAGACGGTCAGCGAGCTGCCGCCGACGATCAGAAGATCCGCCTGCCGGATGGCGTTTACCGCGCCCAAAAGGGTATCTTCATTCAGGCTTTCGCCGTAGAGGACGACCTCCGGCTTGATGATCCCGCCGCAGCTGCAATGGGGGACTTCCCCGTCCGCCCGCTTTTCCAGCAGCTGGGGGAGGGTATAACTTTTCCCGCAGCGGGTGCAGCGGCTGTGGTGGACGCTCCCGTGCAGCTCGTAGACCCGCCTGCTCCCGGCCGCCTGGTGGAGGCCGTCGATGTTCTGGGTGACGACGGCGGCCAGATGCCCCGTCTTTTCCAGCAGCGCCAGCGCCCGGTGGGCCGGGCCGGGCTCCGCGTCCGGGTAGATCATCTTGTCCCAGTAAAACCGGTAAAACTTTTCGGGGTACCGGTAAAAATAATCCCCGCTTAAAATTTCTTCCGGCGGTTCGTCGTAGGTCTGGTTGTAGAGGCCGTCGGTGCTGCGGAAATCCGGTATGCCGGATTCGGTCGAGACGCCGGCCCCGCCGAAGAAGACCGCCTGGCGGCTTTCGGCAAGCCACACGGCGAAGCGCTCCAGCTGTTCCTGGTGGTTCATGGATTTACCCCCTTTTTTTTCCGCCGGTTTTCTCCGGCTGTCTAATTACTTTCATTATAACATATTTGCGGGGATTTTGCAGAAAGACGGCGAATTTTAAGAAAACTTTTCGTCTTTTTTCCAATTTGTTTTCCGAAAGCGCCGGGATCCAAATGTAAAAAAAGCAAAAATGCCCTTTTCAGAACGGTGAAAAAAAGGTATAATAATGTCGTATAGACTTTTGGCGCCGGGCAAGCGGCGGCGCGATATGGGCGGGCTGTTTCAAGCGGCCCCGAGACTGGAGGAATGGCTATGCAGAAGGTAAAAGTGAGCATCTGCGGCAGGACCTACTGCCTGTCGACCGAAGAAAGCGAAGAATATGTAAACCAGCTGGCGGCCCGGCTGGATGCCCGGATCAACCGGTTTATGGACGAAAACCCCGGCACCAGCCTCCTTTCGGCGGCGGTGATGACTGCGCTGGAGCTCTCCGACGACGCCTCCCGCAACGAGGACGACGCCGATAACTTCAGAGGCCAGCTGAAAACCTACGCCGAAGAGGCGGCCGCCGCCAAGACGATGGTGGACAAACTCCGCCGGGCGGTCGAGGGGTTGGTGCAGGAGAACCGCAAGCTGAAAAGCGACCTGGAGCTTTTGACCCTCCGGGACCAGGTGGAACAGGCCCCGGCGGAGGAGCCGGCGCCGGAAACGGAACCCGCCCAGCCGGAACAACCGGCGGAAGGCGGCAGCGGGCGGAACCATAACCGCCAGGGCCGTTGACCGGCGGCAAACCCCGGCTGGAGGTCCTCGCCCCCGCCGGGTCGATGGAGGCGCTGACGGCGGCGGTGCGCTGCGGGGCGGATGCCGTCTATCTCGGCCAAAAGAACTTCTCCGCCCGCAAAAACAGCCAGAACTTTGACGGGGAGGAACTGCGGGAAGCGGTCGCCTATGCCCACCGCTGCGGCGTCAAAATCCACCAGGCGCTGAACATCGTCGTCTTCCAGCAGGAGCTGGAGGCCCTGAAAGCCTGTATCCGGACGGCGGTAGAGGCGGGGGTCGACGCAATGATTGTCCAGGACTGGGGGGTGGCGGCGCTGGTGCGGCGGTTCGCCCCCGATATGCCGCTCCACGCTTCGACCCAGATGGCGGTCCATTCCCCCGCCGGGGCAAAGCTGGCGGAAGAGCTCGGCTTTTCCCGGGTGGTGCTGGCGCGGGAGCTGACGCGGGAGGAGATCGAAGCGATTGTCCGCTCCACCTCCCTCGAAACTGAGATTTTCGTCCACGGCGCCCACTGCATGTCGGTTTCCGGCCAATGTTACCTCAGCGCCGCCCTCGGCGGCAAGAGCGGCAACCGCGGCCAGTGCGCCCAGCCCTGCCGCCTCCCCTTTACGGCGGGGGGCGCGGGGAAGGGGGAGACCGGCGAAAACGTTCTCTCCCTCAAAGATATGGATATCATCCCCCGCCTCCCGGAAATCGAACGGATGGGGGTCACCTCGGTCAAGATCGAGGGACGGATGAAGCGGCCGGAGTATGTGGCGGCGGCGGTCACCGCCTGCCGGCAGGCCTTGGCCGGCGAGATTCCTGACCTTGGCGCTTTGCAGGCGGTTTTCTCCCGCAGCGGCTTTACGGCGGGGTATTTTGACGGGAAGCGGGACAAAACGATGTTCGGCTTCCGCACCCGAGAGGATGTGACGGCGGCGGCCGGCGTCCTCGGGGAGCTGAAAAACCTCTACCATAAGGAGCGGCCGCTGGTGCCGGTGTCGATGGAGCTGACCGCCCGGCCGGGGGAACCGGTTTCCCTCTTCCTTTCGGACGGGGAACATACGGTATCTGCCGCCGGGGAAACGGCGGAACCGGCCGGTGAAAACCGCCCAGCGGACGCCGCTTTTGCCTATAAGCAGCTTGCCCGCCTCGGCTCGACCCCCTATTTCCTGCCGGAAGGAAACCTCCGGGCGGAGATGGGCGGGGTATCCGTCCGCCCGGCGGCCTTAAACCAGCTGCGGCGGGAGGCGGTGGAGAAGCTCGACCGGGAACGGGAACAGCCCCGGGGCCGGTTTGTCGACAGCCCGCTCCCCGCATACCCTGCCCGGGAACCGTCCGGCCCCCCCGCCTTCTGGGGCAAGTTCCAGTCGGCAGCCCAGCTTCCGCAGGAGGCCGAGGGGTTTTTTGACCGGATAATCCTCCCGGCGGCGGAACTGCTGCGGCTGTCGGAGGCGGGGGCGCTTCGTCTTCCGGCCGAAAAGCTGCTGCCGGTCCTGCCGCGGTTTACCTTTGACGAATCCGGCTGCCCCGGACTGCTGGGGCGGCTGTGGGCGGCGGGCTTCCGCGCCCTCTACTGCGAGAGCGGGGCCCATCTCGCACTGGCGAAGGGAACCGGGCGCCCGTTTATCTGTTATGGCGGGCCCTACTTAAACCTTGTAAACCCCGAGGCCCTCGCGGAAGCGGGGCGGCTGGGGCTTGCCGGCGCGGTCCTCTCCCCCGAGGGGAAGCTGTCCCAGCTGCGGGCGGCCGCCCGGGTTTCGCCGATTGAAACGGGGCTTTACGGCTACGGGCGGATGGCGCTGATGGCCCTCCGCAACTGTCCGGTAAAGGCCCAGATCGGCTGCAAAGCCTGCGGGCGGCAGGGGTATCTGACCGACCGCAAGGGGATCCGGTTCCCTGTCCGGTGTGGCCTTCCGGAAAACGACCTCTCGCCGGACAACCGGGTGAGCTGCCTCCTCAACAGCCTCCCCCTCTCGATGTCGGACAAACAGGCGGAGCTGTCCGCCTTCTCTTTCATCCTCCTCGACTTTACGGTCGAAACGCCGGAAGAGGCGGCGGCGGTTGTCCGCCGTTGGCGGACGGGTAGCCCGGAGGAGCAGTATACCCGGGGGCTCTACACCCGGGGCGTCCTGTAAAGGCTGTGTAAATGAAAAGTCAGTTTTCCGCTGCATTGGAAAGTGGATAGAACCTGAATGGCCCGCCGTCCCCCGGAAACAGGTTTTCCAATGGGGCCTGGTGGAAAAGTCGGTTAAAAGGGTGGAAAACCACCAGTGGTTGTGGAGAACCCGCCGGGTATCCGGTGGAAAAATATGGCCGGAAAGCTGTTTTCCACCGTAAGATTTTTATAATTTGTAAACGGACGGTGACGTCTGTTTTGCAGGAACCGGAGTCGGTTTCTGTCGTTTTACCCCATCAATTGTCGGAAAGGGAAAGAAGAATGGAATTGCAGAAGGTATATTTTCAGAAACTGCGGCCGGACGCCCGGCTGCCCTACCGGGCGACTGCCGAGAGCGCCGGGTTTGACCTGGCGGCCTGCATGGACGGCCCGGTGGAGATCGCCCCCGGGGAGACCAAGATGATCCACACCGGCGTCGCTGTCGTCCTCCCCTATTCCACCGCCGGGATGGTCTATCCCCGCAGCGGCCTGGCGGTCAAGGCGGGGGTGTCGCTCGCCAACTGCGTCGGGGTGATCGACTCCGACTACCGGGGAGAGCTGATGGTCCCCCTCTATAACCACAGCGGGAAGCCTTTCACCGTCTGCCCCGGCGACCGGATCGCCCAGCTGGTGGTGACCCCCGTCCTCCTGCCGGAGGCGGAGGAATACCCGATGGACCGGCCGCTCCCCACAAGTGAACGGGGGACCGGCGGGTTCGGCTCGACCGGCGTCCATGAAGGGGCGGATAACCAGTGAAAAAGACAGTAATCCTGCTGCTGTTTTTGATGGGCGGGCTGATTGTCGGGGCGCTGCTCACCTATCTCGGCCAGTCGGTCTCCTTCCTCTGGTGGCTGACGCTGGGGGACTCGATCGGGTTCGGGTATCCGCAGGCGGTGACCCTCGACCTGTCGGTCATCCGGTTAAACCTCGGGTTTTACCTGGAGCTGAACGTCGCCCAGATGATCGGCCTGATTGCCGCGATGGCAGCTTATTTTGCATGGGGGCGGAAACTGTGATGGAAAAGTTTAACGTGATCCTCGCGTCCGGTTCTCCCCGGCGGAAGGAGCTGCTGCGGCTGATCTTCCCGGAATTTGAAGTGTTTCCGTCCCCTTTCGACGAAGAAAGCCTCAAAATGGGGGACTTTACGCCGGAAACGCTGGCGGAAACCCTCTCCCGCTGCAAGGCGGAAGCAGTTTATAATACAATCTGTAATCAAAATACTAATAGTATAAACCCCCTCGTCATCGGCGGCGACACGGTTGTCGTCTCCCCGGAGGGGGAAGTGATGGGCAAGCCCCGGGACGCCGCCGACGCCGGCCGGATGCTCGGAAGCCTCTCCGGCCGCTGCCACCAGGTCATCACCGGCGTCAGCCTCTTTTACCGGCAGGCGGGGGCGGAAAAAAGCCACACCTTTTCGGTCCTGACAAAGGTCTGGTTCTACCCGCTGTCCGAAGCCGAAATTGCCGGTTACATCGAAAGCGGTGAGCCCTTTGACAAGGCCGGGGGCTACGGCATCCAGGGGCTCGGCGGGATGCTGGCCGAAAAGATCGACGGGGACTACTGGAATGTGGTCGGCCTGCCGGCCGGGCGGCTGAAGCGGGAGCTTACCGCTCTCGGGATTCTGTAACAGGAGGGCTGGGATATGTTTTTTACAAGGGATATCGGCATCGACCTGGGCACCGCCAACACCCTGGTCTATATGAAAGGGCGGGGGATTATCATCCGTGAGCCCAGCGTCGTCGCCGTCGACGTCGGCAGCGACAAGGTGCGCTGCGTCGGCGAGGCGGCCAAGGAAGTTATCGGCCGGACGCCCGATTCGGTGGCCGTTGTGCGGCCGCTGCGGGACGGGGTCATCGCCGATTTCGACATTACCATCAGTATGCTGGAGGATTTGATCCGCCGGGCGACCGGTTCCAGCCTGCTCATCCGCCCGCGGGTGGTCATCTGCGTCCCCTCCGGCGTCACCGGCGTCGAACGCCGGGCGGTAAGGGACGTCACCGAACAGGCCGGCGCCCGGAAGGTGCTGGTCATCGAGGAACCGATGGCGGCGGCGCTGGGGGCGGGGCTCCCGGTGTCGGAACCGACCGCTTCGATGGTCGCCGACATCGGCGGCGGGACGACCGAAGTGGCGGTCATTTCGCTGGGCGGCATTGTCGCCTCCCGCAGCATCCGGGTGGGCGGGGATAAGTTCGACGAAGCGATTATCTCCTATGTCCGCCGCAGCTTTAACCTGCTGATCGGGGAACCGACCGCCGAAAAGGTCAAAATCGAGATCGGCAGCGCGATGCCGCTAAACGGCGAGGGGGAAGAGGAACTGTCGATGGAGATCAAGGGACGCAACCTCCTGACCGGCCTCCCCCAGTCGGTCCATATCACCTCCCAGCAGGTGCGCCAGGCCCTTCTGGCTCCGCTGAAAGAGGTGCTGGAGGCGGTCCGCTACACGCTGGAACGGACACCGCCCGACCTTTCGGCCGACATCATCGACCGGGGGATTATGCTGACCGGCGGCGGGGCGCTGCTCCGGGGCATCGACCGGCTGATTCACGAGGCGACCAGTATGCCGGTCAAAATCGCCGAGAACCCGCTTGACTGCGTCGCGGTCGGGGCGGGACTGGTGCTGGATAACCTCGACGCGATGGCCGACGCCCTGAGCGAGGAGGACGTGCCCCAGTATAACCGGCAAAACTCATAATGCCGCTTCTGCCAAAAAACAAGTTTTTTGGCAGATAACATCGGAACTGCATGCCTCCCTGCGGTCGATACTTGTTCCGATCAAGGTATTTTTTCCGCCGTACATGCCGCCGGAAAAAATGTAATTTAATTTTTAGTGCGCATCTGAAATTTTTTCTTATAATGTTTAGCCTTTTTGATAAGTATTTGGCTATGTTTTTTTACTATAATACAGGTTGGATTCGTAGAAACGCATAAATCGGCGCTGGCGCTTACGTTGCGAAGGAACGTGCGGCAATCAAAAGTTTAGGATCGACCCCTTTTTAAAGGGGTCGCGAGAATCCAAGGAGCAGAGCTCCTTGGCAGGCGCCCACCTTCCGTACTTCCGAAGCTGGCCACAGCTATTGCACTTGAAATGAAGCGTGCGCAGCACCCAAAAAATAATCAAAAAATAAAAAACCGGCGACCGGGAAGGAGGCGGGCAGGTGCGGGACTTTTTTAAAAGCAGAAAAGGGAAGCTCCTGCTCGCGGGAGCCGCGGTGCTGGTCGGGATGATCGTCTTTTCCGCCCGGTCGGGGGGGATTGCCACCTGGCCGCAGCAGGCCCTTTCGCTCGCCCTCTACCCCTTCCAGAAGGCCGCCCAGGTGGTGACTGACGCGGTCAGCGGCTGGGCGGGTGTCTTTTTAAACGCCCGGGAAAACTATGAGGAGAACATCCGGCTGCAGGAGGAGGTCAATTCCCTCCAAAACCAGCTGGCCCGGTACCAGTCCCTCGAACAGGAGAACGAGCGGCTGCGGGAGATGCTGGATATCCGGCAGGAAAATCCCGACCTCACCCTCATAGACGCCGCGGTCATCGCCCGGGACCCGTCCGACTTCTCCGCCTTTACGATCGACCGGGGGAGCCTTTCGGGCGTCTCCCTTTATGACCCGGTCATCACCAGTGCCGGCCTGGTCGGCTATGTCGGCGAACTCAGCCTGACAACCGCCCGGGTGGTCACCCTCTATTCCCCCGACTGCAACGTCGGGGCGGCCGCCGCCGATACCGGCGACTCGGGCAATATCACCGGCGACCTCTCCCTCTCCCGGGAGGGGCTGACCCGGATGGAGCTGATTCCCCGGGACGCCGAGCTTTCCGCCGGGAGCCTGCTGATGACCACCGGCCTCACCGGCAGCTTCCCCGAGGGGATTTTGATCGGCGAGGTGGTCGAGGTGCAGATGGAGGAGAGCGGCATCAGCCTCTGGGCGAGTGTCAGGCCCGCCGCCGACATTGGGGGGGCCTCGTCGGTCTTTGTCGTCACCGATTTTCCCGGGAAAGGGGCGGATGAGGGCGAAGGTGGGTCGGATAGCTGAACCATTCACATACCCGTTTGATACTGGCCATTTTAAGGAGAAACGAAGCTTATGAAAGAAAACCGTTACGACGACCCGGTCTTTTTCCGGAAATACAGCGAGATGGCCCGTTCCAGACTCGGCCTGGAAGGGGCCGGGGAGTGGAAGACCCTGCGGCCGATGCTGCCGGACTTTACCGGCAAACGGGTGCTGGACCTCGGCTGCGGTTACGGCTGGCACGCCTTTTACGCCGCCGAAAACGGGGCGGAAAAGGTCCTCGGCATCGACCTGTCGGAGAAGATGCTGGCGGTGGCCCGGGAGAAGAATACCTTCCCAAACGTCCGGTTTGCCCGCGGCGCGATGGAGGACGTCCGCTTTCCGGACGGCAGTTTCGACGCCGTCCTCAGCTCCCTCGCCCTCCACTATGTGAAGGACTACGCCGAACTGGTGTCCCGGGTTTACCGCTGGCTTACCCCCGGCGGGGCCTTCGTCTTTTCGGCCGAACACCCGGCCTTCACCGCCTACGGGAACCAGGACTGGTACTACTCCCCGGAGGGGGAAATCCTCCACTTCCCGGTCGACCGGTATTTCTACGAAGGGGAGCGGGAGGCGGTTTTCCTCGGCGAGAAGGTTATCAAGTACCACCGGACGGTGGACGGCTACTTAAAACCCCTCTGGCAGGCCGGCTTTACGGTCGAGGACCTCTCGGAACCCCGGCCGCCGGAAGAGATGATGGACCTCCCCGGCATGAAGGACGAGATGCGCCGCCCGATGATGCTCCTCGTCTCCGCCCGGAAGCCGCTGTGACCCTCGGGGGCCGGAAGGCGGTCAAATGGGGACTGTGGACGCTTCTCCTCTTTGCCCTGACCGGTTTGCAGAGCGCCCCGGCGGTGGCGGCGGCCGCCAGCCCGGTGCTCGGGGCGGCGATGGCGGTTTCGGTGCTGCTGGCCGAGCGGAACGAGGCGGCGGCCTGCGGGTTCGCGGCCTTTGCGGGGCTTTTGTGGGACGTCTCGGCCGGGAAGCTGCTGGGCTATTACGGGCTGATGCTGCTGGGGGCGGGGGCGGCGGCCTGCTGGCTGCTCGGGAATTACCTCCGCCGCACCGCCTTAACCGCCGTCTGGTTGGCGGCGGCCGTCACCTTCCTCTGCCGGCTGATCGATTCGGAACTTTACCTGTTTATCTGGGGCTATGCCGGGGAGAGCCCCTGGCCGGTCATCGGCGAGGTGGCGCTCCAGAGCCTGACGACCGGGCTGGCCGCCTGGCCCATCTTCCTCCTCACCCGGTTCATCGGGCGGCGGGCAATGGGGGAGGAGCCCTCTTCCCTCCGGCTGCGCCACCCCTTCAACCCCGAAAAACCCCGCGGCAGGAGGCGATAGGATGCCGCTTCAGAACCTGAATTTAAAGCCCCGCCCCCCGAAGGGCAAAGGGATCAGACGGCGGCTGCTGGGGCTGTCCGCCCTGTCGGCGGTGACGGCGGCGGTCTACCTCCTGTCGATGATGCGGATCCAGATTGTCGACGGCGCCCGATACCTCGAGGAAACCCTCTCCACCACCCTTTCGGTCATTCCGGTCCGGGCGGCCCGGGGGGAGATCCTCGACCGGGACGGGGAAGCCCTGGCCGAAAACCGGACGGGGATGAACATCGTCTTCTACTACAGCTTCTTCCCGCAGGAGCGGGCGGCCGAACAGATCGCCGCCCTCATCGCCCTCTGCGAGGAGAACGGCGAGTCCTGGTACGACCCGCTGCCGTTAAATGAAGACGGCACCGCCTTTACCGAAGGGAGCGAGACGTCTGTCGAAGCGCTGCGGGAGGCGCTCGGCCTCAGCAGCTATGCGACGGCGGACGACTGCCTCTACCGGCTCTGCGAGCGGTACGGGATTGAGGAGGAAGACCCGGTCCTCCGCCGGAAGATCGCCGGGGCCTGTTACGGGATGCTGGTGCGGGAGTTTTCCCTGACCAACAACGAGTACACCTTCGCCCAGGATATCTCCCTCACCACCGCCCTCCAGCTCAAGGAGCGCTCCCGGGAGCTCCCCGGGGTCGACATCGCCGAGGAGGACATCCGCAGCTATCCCGACGGGACCACTGCCCCCCACCTGATCGGCACCGTCGGGTCGATGTCGGCGGAGGAGTGGGAGACCTACCGGGACGAAGGCTACCAGATGAGCGACTTTGTCGGCAAGTTCGGCATCGAACGGTACTGCGAGTCAATCCTCCGGGGGACCGACGGCGAGCGGACGGTCGAGCAGGGGGAAAACGGCGAAATCCTGAGCGAAGAGGAGACGGTATCCCCCCAGTCGGGCAACTCGGTTTCCCTGACGATCGACGCCGGCTTCCAGCAGCGGATGCAGCAGCTGCTGGAAGACTATATCCTGTCCCTGCGGGTCACCGGCGACCCCGAGACCGGCGGCAACGCCAAAGGCGGGGCGATCGCGGTGCTGGATGCCCGGAGCGGCGCGGTGCTGGCCCTTGCCACCTACCCTTCTTACGATATCTCCACCTATTATGAGGACTATTCCGACCTCCTCGCCGCCGAAAACACCCCCCTCATCAACCGGGCGGTGGACGGCCTCTACCGGCCGGGCTCGACCTTCAAGCCGGTGGTCGCGGCGGCGGCGCTGGGGGAGGGGGTCATCAGCCCCGCCGACACCGTCAGCTGCACCGGCGTCTATACCTATTACGACACCGTCATCGAGGGCAACACCTTCCGCCCGACCTGCCTCGGGGTCCACGGGGAGATTGCGCTCCGCGACGCGCTGCGGGAATCCTGCAACATCTTCTTCTACGACGTCGGCCGCCGGACGGGGATCGACGCGATCAACGAGTACGCCGAAAACTGCGGCCTCGGGGTCTCCACCGGCCTCGAGCTGGGGGGCGCCGTCGGCACCCTCACCAGCCCGGAATATACCGAATCGCTCGGCGGCACCTGGACCCAGGGCAACGTTGTCCAGGCCTCGATCGGCCAGATGGACACGATGGTCTCCCCCCTCCAGATGGCGGTCGAGGCGATGACCATCGCCAACCGCGGCACCCGCTATAAGACCTATCTGATCGACGAAATCCGTTCCTACGACGGGAGTGAATTGATCGAGAAGACCGAGCCGGAAGTCCTCTCCTCCTTTTCGATGGCCGAGTCCGATTTCCAGGCGATTATGGAGGGGATGGTCGGCGTCGGGCTGAATATCACAAACCCCGACTACGCCCTCGATTCCCTCGGCTACTGGGTCGCCGTCAAGACCGGCACCCCCCAGGTGACCACCGATACCACCAACTCCGCCGCCATCGCCTTTGCCCCGGCCGAAGACGCCGAGGTGGCGGTCGCCGTCATGCTGGAGGAGGGGTACGGCGCCAACCGGCTGATCCGCGGGGTTCTGGAGGCCTGGGAGGAGGAAGTCCGGGAGCCGTAAGCGGAGGGCGGACAGCTGCGCCGGGAGTATGGGCATCCCTTCCAAGGGGAAAGGGTGAATTTTGTGCGATTCTCAAAAAGAAAGAGCAAGATCACCAAAAAAACATGGGAATTTATACAAATTGT
Source organism: Candidatus Faecivivens stercoravium (assembly GCA_018712425.1). Classification (GTDB taxonomy): domain Bacteria; phylum Bacillota; class Clostridia; order Oscillospirales; family Ruminococcaceae; genus Faecivivens; species Faecivivens stercoravium. Next base: position 12,406 of record DVHA01000318.1, read on the forward strand.
GAAAATCTGTAAAATTTCTCTGGAAGTTGGCGCCGGAATGTGGTAATATATGCTTATATGGACTTTGTGTGGGCGTTTTATGCCCATCGGCTGCGGGGATGGAAAGGAGGCCGGGGATGGCTGGCAGAAGAGCAAAGGTCATCGCGGTCACCTCGGGGAAAGGCGGCGTCGGCAAATCGACCCTGACCGTCTCCCTCGGGATCGCCGCCGCCTCGTCCGGCAAGCGGGTGCTGCTGGTTGAACTGGACGCCGGGCTCCGGGGGATGGATATCATGCTGGGGCTTTCGGGCGTCGTCTACGACCTCGGGGACCTGCTGGAAGGGCGCTGTAATATCAACAGCGCGATTATCCCTTCCCCCAACGTCCCGGAGCTGTACGCGATTGTCGCGCCGGTCAGCCTGAAAGGGCCGATCCTGATGCAGGACATCCGGCTTTTGATCGATGGGCTGCGGGCTTATTTTGACCTTATTTTCCTCGATACCCCGGCGGGGCTGGGGAAAGGCGTCCAGTACGCCTGCGAAGTCTCCGACCTTGCCCTCATCGTCGCGACCCCCGACCCGGTCTGTGTCCGGGACGGCGGCCAGGTGGTGCGGGAGATGGCGGAACGGGGCTTTACCGCCCACCGGCTGCTCATCAACCGGGTCAGCCGGAAGTTCATCCGCCGCCAGGTGGTGCGGGACCTCGACGAGGTGATCGACGGGGTCGGTTCCCAATTGATCGGCGTCGTGCCGGAAGACCCGGAGGTGACCCTTTTTTCTTCCTTCGGCCGGATGCCGGACCCCAGGGGAGAGCTCCAGCGGATCTGCAAAGCCGTCTGCCAGCGGCTGGACGGGCAGTATGTCCCGCTGATGATTCATTAACGTACATAGATAAACCGGCCCCGAAGGCCGGGTTGGAAATAGCTGCGGCCCCGGCCGTGTAGAAAGGAATGATCTCGATGAACATCGCGCTGATTGCTCATGATTCTAAGAAGGAACTGATGGTGCAGTTCTGTATCGCCTATTGTGGGATTATGAGCAGGCATAACCTCTGCGCGACCGGCACCACCGGCCGCCTGGTTTCGGAAGCGACCGGCCTGACCGTCAAACGCTTTCTCAGCGGCTCCCAGGGCGGGGACCAGCAGATCGCCTCGCTGATTGCCTGCAACGAGATCGATTTGCTGCTCTTCTTCCGCGACCCGCTGACCAGCAAGTCGCTCGAACAGAACGAAATGAACCTGCTGCGGCTGTGCGACGTCCACAATATCCCGATGGCGACCAATATCGCGACGGCGGAAGTTTTAATCCATGGCCTCGAACGGGGCGACCTCGACTGGCGGATTATCGTCAACCAGGGGTATTAAGCGCCCCTTATATCTGTATGACGGCAAAGTGAGCGTTTGTAACCTGCCTCCGGGCGGGGCATTTCGCTTGCTTTGTTTGCTCATTGGAAACTTTTTTGTGAATGTGGGCCACAATCCGGCAAATTTCGCAGCCAAAAATAGAGATAATAGGAGAGAACCCAATGGCATTAGAAATCAAATCGATCAAAGGCACTGCCGACGTCCTCCCGTCGGACAGCTATAAGTGGCAGTTTGTCGAACGGAAGTTCCTCGATACCGCCCAGAAGTACGGCTTCGGGGAGATCCGCGTCCCGACCTTTGAGGATAAGCGGCTCTTCATCCGCTCGGTCGGCGACACCACCGACGTCGTCCAGAAGGAGATGTACACCTTCACCGACCAGGGCGGGCGGGAACTCGCCCTCCGGCCGGAAGGGACCGCCGGCGTCAACCGGGCGGTCATCGAAAACGGGCTGATTAACGGCGCGCTGCCGGTCAAGCTGTCCTACGCGATCTCCTGCTTCCGGGCGGAAAAGCCCCAGGCGGGGCGGATGCGGGAATTCCACCAGCTGGGGATGGAGCTGTTCGGCGCCTCTTCCCCGTCGGCCGACGCCGAGGTCATCGCCTTTGTGGACGAGTTCTTCCGCCTCCTCGGCATCCGGAACATCTCCCTCGAAATCAACTCGATCGGCTGCAAAGAGTGCCGCAAAAACTACCACGCCGCCCTCAAAAGCTACTTTGAGGCCCGGAAGGACAGGCTCTGCGACACCTGCCTGGAACGGCTGGACAAAAACCCGCTGCGGATCCTCGACTGCAAAAACCCCGACTGCAAAGAGGTCGCAAAGGACGCGCCGGTCGTGCTGGACTACCTCTGCGACGACTGCAGGGCCCACTTTGAGGGGCTCAAAAAGCGGCTGGACGCGCTGGGCGTACCTTACACCGTCAACCCCCGGATTGTCCGGGGCCTCGACTACTATGTCCGGACCGTCTTTGAGTTCGTCTCCTCCGACCTCGGCGCCCAGTCGACCGTCTGCGGCGGCGGCCGGTACGACGGCCTGATTAAGTCGCTCGGCGGCCCCGACCAGCCGGGCATCGGCTACGCGATGGGGGTCGAGCGGCTTTTAATGGTCATGAAGGCCCAGGGCATCGAAATCCCCGCCCCCGCCCCCTGCGACCTCTACATCGGGTCAATTGGGGAAGAAGCGTCGGTCGAGGCGCTCCGGCTCTGCGGCATCCTCCGGGGAGAGGGCTTCTCGGCCGAATGCGATATCGTCGGCCGCAGCGTCAAGGCCCAGATGAAGTACGCCGACAAGATCGGCGCCCGCTTCTCGATGGTGCTGGGGGACAACGAGCTGGCCGAAAAGAAGGCCACCGTCAAGAATATGGCGACCGGTGAAAACGCCGAAGTCATGCTGGACGGCGAACCCCTCAAACAGTTTCTGTATAACGCCGGTCTGGACGGCCTCAGCGATTCGCTGAAAGGCACCCTCGGCGGCATTTTAGAGAATATGGGGACCAATCCGGCTCCCGAAGGGAAAGAGTAAGAAAGGAAGCCGGATCAAAACAAAAACCCCGGCTGACAGATAGGAAGGACGTAAGAACAATGGCAGACTTAATGACGGGTATGAAGAGGACCCATTACTGCGGCGAGGTTTCCGCCGCCGACGCCGGCCACGAGGTGGTGGTCGGCGGTTTCACCAACCGCGCCCGCGATAAAGGCGAACTGGTCTTTATCGACCTCAGAGACCGCACCGGCATCGTCCAGCTGGTCTTTGACGACACGACCGACCGCTCGGTCATGTCGAAGGCCAAAGAGGCGAGAAGCGAGTATGTGCTGATGGCCCGGGGGACCGTCCGGATGCGGGAGGCTCCCAACCCCGAGCTCCCCACCGGCGACGTCGAGATCTACGTCACCGAACTGCGGATCCTGGCCAAGGCCCAGACCCCGCCGTTCCACATCACCGACGAGACCGACACCAACGAGGAACTGCGGCTCCGCTACCGCTACCTCGACCTCCGCCGCCGGAAACTCCAGCAAAACCTGATCAAACGGGCGAAGATTACCGCTGTCGCCCACGAGTTTTTCGCGAACGAAGGCTTTATCGAGATCGACACCCCGATGATGATCAAGTCCACCCCCGAAGGGGCGAGAGACTACGTCGTCCCCTCCCGGGTGCACAAGGGCTCCTTCTACGCCCTGCCCCAGTCCCCCCAGATGTACAAGCAGCTTCTGATGATCGCGGGCTTTGACAAATACGTCCAGTTCGCCCGCTGCTTCCGGGACGAGGACCTGCGGGCCGACCGCCAGCCGGAATTCACCCAGATCGACCTGGAGATGTCCTTTGTCGACATGGAGGACATCCTCGCGATGGGCGAACGGTTTGTCCACTTCCTGATGGA
>DVHA01000319.1 GCA_018712425.1 Candidatus Faecivivens stercoravium
CTCTGTCTCTCCTGGGAGCTGGGCGGGGCGGGGGAGAGGGCGGCCCTGGCCCTCCTCACAGCGGTGCTCCTCCACGAAGGCGGCCACCTTCTCGCCTATCTCCTTTCCGGCATCCCCCTGCGCCGGGTGATTTTCGATTTCCGCGGGGTTCTCATCCGCCCGGAGCCGGGTTTTTACCCCTTCTCATCGGAACTTTCCGCCCTTCTTGCCGGCAGCAGTACCAGTTTTCTCTGGGCGGCGGCCGCTTTTATCCTGTTCCCGCCCGCCTTCTGGCAGGCGAGCTTCGCAATGGGCCTCTGGTCTCTCCTCCCGCTCCCGGGGATGGACGGCGGGGAGGTTGTTTCGTTAATCGCCGGGCGGATCTGGCCGGGGTGCGATCATGGCCTGCGGCTCTTTTTTATCTGCACCCGAGCCCTCGTCACTCTTTTCATCGCCCTCGGCTGCCTCGCCTTCCAAAGCCCCCTGCCCCTCTTCTGGGCCGCCTGCCTCTGGATGTAAACGGTCTGCAAAAAGTCCCCCCGCCGGATAAACCAGCGAGGGGATTCTTTCATGTGATATTCAGTTTTACCGTTTCCGGTAATATCCGGCGGCCGTCAGCGCCTTGTGGAAGGGAATATAAAGAAGGCAAGCGGCGATGACCGAGAGAATACCGGTGATACCGGAGGTGACCGCCTTGACCCCGACGTCAGCCAGACAAGTCGCGACAGCGTTGCCGAGAATCAAGTCCTTCAGGAACGAATATCCAAGATAAAGGACGTAATAAGTGAACATCCCGGAGACTGCCCCGATGATAACCCATTTCATGCTGTGTTTTGATGTTCCGCCGCCCAGTTTCGGCACCGCGCCGGTCACAAGCCCCATGCAGAACCGCATGACAATAGTCGACGGTGCAGAGGCAATCCATACGCTTAAAATATCCGAAAGCCCCATGCCGATTGCGTCCGCCGCCGCCCCTCTCGCCGGGCCCAGCAGCAGAGCGGCCAGCAGGCAGAAGATATTCCCCGCATGCATCATCGTCCTGCCCACCGGGGTCGGTATCTCAATTTTAAAGAAGGTGGTGGCAACATAGCAGAGCGCTGCGAACAGCGCCGTCACCGCGATGTCATAGATGGTGATTCCTTTTTTGTGATGCCCGGAAACCTGGGTGGTCATAGCAAACAGCTCCTTATAACGGTATCAGAGAAGCCGGTAGCGCTCAAAGGTCGGCGTCCCGGTCAGCCAGGAGAGGCAGCTTTCCAGCATCACCCCGTACCGGGTGTCGCTCCCGTAGCTGAAGGTGGTGCGGGCGGCGATTTCAATAAACCGGCTGGCCCGTTCCATCGCCATCGGCAGGCTGTCGCCTCCTAAAAGCCCCCCCACCAGGACGCTCGCGAAGATATCGCCGGTCCCGGGGTAGGAGACGGGGACGTAGTTGCAGTCGACCCGCCAGTACTGCCCCTGCTCCCGGTCGTAGCCGATGTTGGAGACATGGTCGTCTGCCATCTCGACCCCGGTCACCACCACATACCGCGGCCCGAGGTTCGCGAGCCTGGAGAGCAGCCGCCTCGCCTCCTGGACCCGCAGCGGCGCGCTGGGGTAATCCTCCCCCAACAGCAGTGCCGCCTCGGTGAGGTTCGGGGTGATGACATCCGCCACCGCTGTGAGCTTCCCCATCTGGGCGATCATCTCCGGCGTCGAAGTCCGGTAGGGCTTGCCGTGGTCGCCCATCACCGGGTCGACCACCGCCAGCGCCTCCGGCCAGCTCTTAAAGTAGTCGAGGCAGAGCCCGATCTGTTCCGACGACCCCAGCCATCCGGAATAGACGCACTCAAACTGGATCCCGAGCCTTTTGTAATGTTCAAGGGTCGGCTTCAGCATCCCCGTCAGGTCCTGGACGACGACATCCCCCAGCCCGCCCGTGTGGGTGGACAGGACAGCGGTGACGACCGGGCAGACCTGCACCTTCATCGCGGACAGCACCGGCAGGATAACGGTTAAGGAACAGCGTCCGAATCCGGACAGGTCATGGATCGCGGCGACCCGCGGCGGCCTTTGCAGCATAGATGGTAACTCCTCCCGCCCCCGGCGTTCTCTGTAGCTTTATTCTAGCAGTCCGGGCGCGGCTTTTCAAATCCCGCCCCCGCCGGGGAAAATTTTGCCTTTTGTGGAAACTTTACAAGGGTTATTCTAGCACGATTTTGTCCCTTTGGCAACTTTTTCGCGAAAATAGCCGGCAAAAAAGCCGCCGCCTGCCCTCCACACAAAGATTCACAAGTATTTTGGGAACCATAGCGGAATTTTATATGCAGTTTGCTAAAATTTGTGCCGCTCCTTTGGGCAGCTTCCCATCTTCCACCGCCCATTTCCCGGTAAAAGGACGATTTTTTTATAAACACCCCCAAAATTCCTTTACAAATCCGGAATTTCATGCTACAATATAGCAAAGCGCCTGTCCAGGCGCCTTTTGGGGACCCTCCCGGAAGGCGGCCCGGGCAGGCGGCGAGGTCGGCATCCTATGGTTGCCGGCGGGGCTGGCCCGGGGGCGGGAAACACCTCCCTTCCGGGCGGCCACCGATGGACTGCGGGATCTGCCGGCCTTTCCGGGCGGGCGGTGAACGGAAAGTTCTGCGCCGGGAGACCGGCGTACTGGCAGCACATTTTGTCGCGGCGGCCGGGGGAGTTTTTCCTTCCCGGGGGCGGCGGCGCTCGGCGGGCCCGGGCGGCGGAAGGTTAAAAGTTGGGGAACCGGAAGCTGCGCGGACGCGCTGGAGGCCAAAACCCTGCGGGGGAGGGGAGACCGACCCGCCGCGGACGGCGGTGTGTGCTGGGGGGAAGGCAACTTCCCCGGCACGTCCTGAAGGCGGGCCAGCGGACTGGCGGAATCCATCCGCCGGGGAAGCGAGGCTCGTCCCTGCAAAATCAGCCCGGGGGTATCCCCGGGTTATCATAGACCGTCCATTGGGCGGAACGGAAGGGCATACGGAAACGTATGTCTTTTTTGTTTCTAATCCAAAAAGCAAGCTTTTTGGATTATATCTGACATCCGGGCTGCATGCCTCCCTGCGGTCGACACCCCGCCGGATTGTCGAAAAACAAGTTTGGCGGAAACGTAAGAATCGGTTCTGACATTAAAATTACACAGAAACGTGCGAAGAATGAAAAGTTTTACTCGATTTTTTTCAAAAAATCGCGAGAATCCAAGGAGCAGAGCTCCTTGGCAGGCGCCCGCTTTCTGTACTTCCGAAGCTGGCCACAGCTTTGCCACTGATAACGAAGCGTGCGCAGCACCAAAAAAATACTCAAAAAAGACTTTTTTTAACAGACTGGCATACGGCAACGTATGCCTTTTCTGTTTACCCCGGCAGATTCCCTATTGCGCTTTCCGGCGTTTTATGATACGATAAAAGAAACGTTTAAAGGGGGAATGGCCATGCAAAAGGTGGTCTATATCAGCAACAGCCGCGATTTTACCGAACCAAAAGACATCAACGACAACCAATACCTTGTGCGGCTGAATAAGCTACTGGAAGAAGGCTGGGTCATCTCCCAGATGAACACCCAGACGGTCGAGGTGGATCCAAAGCTGGAAAGCTATCTGCATAAGGAAACGCTCGTCTCTTTTGTCATCTTGGAAAAGCCGGATGAAAAATGATAGCCTGCGGGTGGAACAGGCCGCGCGCCCCTGGTATGGGCGGGCGGTTTTGCTTTTTCCCGCACGGTAAAACTTCTGACAAACCGCTTGCAATCGGGCGGAAAGTATCGTATAATAAAAGTGTATTTTTTACTGTCAAGCAAAAGGAATGGTCACCGCAGATTATGATGAACTTTACTTCCCATTCGGCCGCCGACACCGAGGCGATCGGCGCCCGTTTTGCCCGTATGCTCCGCCCGGGGGACATCGTCGCCTTCCGGGGCGGGATGGGGGCCGGCAAAACCGCCTTCACCCGGGGGATGGCGAGCGTCCTCGCCCCCGACGCCGAGGTGGCGAGCCCCACCTTCGCCCTGGTCAACGACTACGGCGGCAAGGTGCCTTTCTGGCACTTTGACATGTTTCGGATCACGTCGGCCGACGACCTCTACTCCACCGGCTTTTTCGACTACCTGGAGATGGGCGGGATCATCGCCGTCGAATGGAGCGAAAACATCGAAGGGGCCCTTCCCGACCGGACGATCTACGTCGACATCCGGATTACCGGCGAAGAGGACCGGGTTATCACCATCGGCAGCAAAAAGAAGGGGAGTGACGGGGAGAGATGAAGCTGATTGCACTGGAGACCTCGGCTAAGACCGCCTCCGCCGCCGTCGTCACCGAAGGGAAACTGCTGGGGGTCTCGTCGGTCACCGCCGGCCTCACCCATTCCCAGACGATTTTACCCCTGCTGGAAACCCTTTTAAAGGGCGTCTCGATGGAGCTCTCCGACGCCGACGGTTTCGCCGTCAGCATCGGCCCCGGCTCCTTCACCGGCCTTCGGATCGGCATCTCGGCCGTCAAGGGGATGGCCCAGGGCCTCGGCAAAGGCTGCGTAGGCATCTCGACGCTGGAGGGCCTCGCCTGGAACTTCCAGGGCCTCCATTACACCGTCTGCCCGGTGATGGACGCCCGCTGCGGCCAGGTCTACACCTCCCTTTTCTGGGTCAACGGCGGCCGGCCCCAGCGGCTCTGGGAGGATATGGCCATCCCGCTGGACACTTTAAAGGAAAAGCTCCAGTCGGTCGAAGGGGATGTGATGCTGGTGGGGGACGGCGCCGAGCTGGCCTTTACCGCCCTCGCCTCGACCGGCAAGGTCCTGCTTCCCCCGCCGGCCCTCCGCTACCAGTCGGCGGCGTCGGTCGGGTTCGCGGCCCTGGCCCACCTGGAGACGGAAGAATTTCTCGACCCGTCGGCCCTGCTGCCCGCCTACCTGCGGCTGCCCCAGGCCGAGCGGGAGCTGCTGGCCCGGGAGGCGGCGGAAAAGGCTTCCAAATGAAAAATATCCCCCAAAAGGGGGAAGGATAAACGGAAACGGAGGAATCATTATGCTGGCACTGGCTTCCGACCACGGCGGCTTCGCCCTCAAACAGGCCGTCATCGAGCATTTGAATGAACGGGGTATCCCGTTTAAGGACTTTGGCTGTTACGAGGAAAAGTCCTGCGACTACCCGGACGTGGCGGCCCCCGCCTGCGACGCGGTGGTCAGCGGGGAGTGTGAAAAAGCCCTCCTCTTCTGCGGCACCGGCGTCGGAATCTCGATCGCCGCCAATAAGATCAACGGTATTCGCGCCTGTGTTTGCAGCGACTATTTCTCCGCCAAATACACCCGCGCCCACAACGACGCCAACGCCCTCTGCCTGGGCGGCCGGGTTGTCGGCCCGGGGCTTGCCATCGAGCTCGTCGACATCTTCCTCGACACCCCCTACGAGGGCGGCCGGCACCAGCGCCGGGTGGACAAGCTCACCGCCCTGGAAGAGCGGGAACGCGCGGGGAAATAAGGAAGTTTTACATTATCTGCTTTGTCGAAAAACTCTCATAGAAGGAGAAATCACTTCCCGAAGCGCTGTAAAAATCAGATCACATTTTTTCCGGCGGCATGTACGGCGGAAAAAATACCTTGATCGGGACAAGTGTCGACCGCAGGGAGGCATGCAGTCCCGATGTTATCCTGTCGAAAAACTTGTTTTTCGACAGTCTCATTATATTCGACTGACGAAAGGAACTAGGGATTATGGAAAACGTAAAGATTATGGACCATCCGCTGATCCAGCACAAGATCTCCCTCCTGCGGGATTCCAACACCTCCTCCAAGGAGTTCCGGGAGCTGGTGAGCGAGATCGCGATGCTGATGTGCTTTGAAGCGACCCGCGACCTGCCGCTGAAAGAGGTCGAGATCGAGACCCCGGTCGGCACCGCCCGCTGCAACATCCTCAACAACGTCAAGATCGCCTTCGTCCCGATCCTCCGGGCCGGCCTCGGGATGGTCGAGGGGATGCTCCAGATGATCCCGGCGGCCAAGGTCGGCCACATCGGCATGTACCGCGACCCCGACACCCTCATCCCCGAGGAGTATTACTGCAAACTGCCGCCCGACATCGCCCGCCGGGACGTCTACGTCCTCGACCCGATGCTCGCGACCGGCGGTTCGGCCGTCGGCGCCGTCAACATCCTCAAAAAAGCCGGCGCCAAGAACATCAAGCTCCTCTGCGTCATCGCCTGCCCCGAAGGCCTCCGCGCCTTCACCGAAGCCCACCCCGACGTCCAGCTCTTCTGCGGCACCGTCGACAAGGGCCTCAACGAGGAAGGGTACATCGTCCCCGGCCTCGGCGACTGCGGCGACCGCATCTTCGGCACCAAATAAATAGGATTGTCGCGGCCCCGCTGTTTGAGTGGGGCCGTTTTTTCCACGGAATGATTTTTGTCTGAGTATTGAATGTTTATTTCGCTGCCCTTAAGGCAGCGACCAAGGGTTCCCCTTGGATGGGACCAAGTTTCACTTGGATGGACCAGGACCCTCGCGGGCCCTGGACCCGCTGTTCGACGCGGCCGCATCACCCGTCCCAAACGCATGAGACCGGCCGTGGGAGGCCGGTCTTCGGACGTCCATGGCCGGTCGGTGCGTTTTCATAACAAACATGATTTTCCGTGGTTTTCCCGTGAAAGGAAAGGAACCTGCATGATCATCGACTTTCACACCCACTGCTACCCCGACGCCGTCGCCGCCCACGCGATGGCGGCGATGACCGGTGCGGCAGAAGCCTGTCCGGAGGCGTCCGGCCTCCGCCCGGAGGCGGACGGGACGCTCGACCACCTCCGCCGGAACGTCCACGCCGCGGGGGCCGACTATTTTGTCCAGCTCTCGGTCGTCACCGCCCCCCGCCACCAGTATAACGTCAACCAGTTCGCCCTGAAGGTCAATGCCCTCCCGGACGCCTTTTCCTTCTGCGGCGTCCACGGGGCGGCCTCCGACTCGCTGGAGGAGCTGGAGCGGATGTACGACGCGGGTATCAAGGGGGTCAAGCTCCACCCGGACGAGCAGATGATCGACCTCGCTGACAAAAAGATGTACCCGGTTTACGACCTGATTTCCGACCTCGGCCTGCCGGTTGTCATCCACACCGGCTTCGACCCCTTTTCCCCCGACCACGCCCACGCCTCCCCCGACCAGATTTTAAAGGTCCGGGCCGATTTCCCGAAACTCCGGCTGATCCTCGCCCACCTCGGCGGCTATCTCGACTGGGATGCCGCCGAAGAGCTGCTGGCGGGGAAGGGGATGCCGATGGATACCGCCCTCGCGACCGCCGGGCTTCCCCCGGAACAGGCGGTGCGGATCATCCGCAAAAACGGCGCCGAAAACGTTTTCCTCGGCAGCGACAGCCCCTGGGCCACCACCGCCCACGCCCTCGACTACCTCTTAAAGCTCCCCCTCACCGACCGGGAGAAGGAACTGATTATGGGGGAGAACGCCGCGAGGCTTTTAGGGCTGATGCCCTAAAGCAGTGAAATTCGTCTCTTCGAGACGAGTGAAATTGGCCTTCGGCCAGTGAAATTGCGCTCCGCGCAGTGAAATTTGTCCCTGCGGGACAAGTTAAGGTATCGCTTCGCGATGATTTAAAAAGCTTCCCCGGCAGGTACTCTAAAACTCTTCCGCCACACCTTCCGGAAAGTCCGAGCCCGATTTTCTTCCTTACCTGCCAGAAATATTTTAAATCAAAGGCCGCTTGCGGCCTACCTTCACTCGCCGCAGGCGAATTTCACTGCCCCGCAGGGGCAATTTCACTTTTCACTCGTCCCATCGGGACGAATTTCACCCTTTCACCCCAGCGCCACGTCCAGCACCATCATCAGCAAAAACCCCGCCATTACCGAAAGCGTCCCGAAATCGGCGTGGACGTCCAGGTGGGCCTGGGGGATCAGCTCCTCGACCGCCACATACAGCATCGCCCCGGCGGCGAAGGCCAGCAGCCACGGCATCAGCGGCCCGATAACCCCGTAGACCAGCACCACTAAAATCCCGAACACCGGCTCGACCGCCCCCGACGCCACCCCCCGCAGGAAGGCTTTCCGCCGGGAAAACCCCTCCTGCCAGAGCGGCAGCGAGACAGCCGCCCCCTCGGGGAAGTTCTGGATGCCGATGCCGAGGGCCAGCGCCATCGCGCCCGAAAAATCGCCGCCCCCCGCCGCCAGCGCGAAGGAGAGCCCGACCGCCATCCCCTCCGGGATATTGTGGAGGGTCACCGCCAGCGTCAGAAGCGTCGTCCGCTTCCAGCTGGCCTTCACCCCTTCCGGGCCGCCGGCGTCGGGATGGAGGTGAGGGATGAAGCGGTCGAGCGCCATCAAAAACCCGACTCCCATCGCCATCCCGCCCCCGGCGGCGAGCCACCCGGGGACCGGCCCGCCCTCCGCCCGTTCGATCGCCGGCAGCAGAAGGCTAAAGACCGACGCCGCCAGCATAATCCCGGCCGCAAATCCGAAGAAGGCCCGCTGGATGCCAATCCCCACCTTATGCCCCAGGACCAGCACCACCGCCGACCCCAGCGCCGTCATCAAAAAGGTGAAGCCGGTCCCGCCGGCCGCCATTAAGAGCGCAATCTCCATTTTATCCACACCCTTTCCCGCCAGCATATGCGCCCCCGCGCCCGCCGGTGCGGAACCCCTGCCCAAAAGGAGTACCCCGATGAACTACGCCAACATCAAAACCTGCGATATCGCCGACGGCCCCGGCGTCCGTGTGAGTCTCTTCGTCTCCGGCTGCACCCACCACTGCAAAAACTGCTTCAACCCCGAGACCTGGGATTTCGCCTACGGCGACCCGTTCACCATTGCTGTGGAGGAGCGGCTGCTGGAAGAATGCGCGCCCTCTTATATCGCCGGGCTGACCCTCCTCGGCGGCGAGCCGATGGAGCCGGAAAACCAGCGGGCGCTGCTGCCGTTCCTCCGCCGGTTCAAGGCCCGCTGCCCCGAAAAGACCGTCTGGTGCTACTCCGGCTACACTTATGAACAGCTGACCGGGGAGGGTTCCCGCTGCCGCTGCGAGGCGACCGACGGGATGCTGTCGCTTATCGACGTGCTGGTGGACGGGGAATTTGTCCAGGCGCTCTACGACATCACCCTCCGCTTCCGCGGCAGCTCCAACCAGCGGCTGATCGACCTTCCAAAGACCCGGGCGGCGGGGGAGGTTGTCCTCTGGGACGACGGCAAGGTCTATTCCAGCCACGAGATGTAAAACGAATGTTTGTTCCTTATACTTTTATTATACGGCCATTTTTCCGATTTGTCAATGGAGAACTCGAAAATTTATTCGGCATAAATGCAGGCAGAAAGCGGGTGATCGGATGAAAATCTGGTGTGCGGCGGAAGAAGGGAAGCGGCGGTACCGGCCATTTTGGATGCTGGCGGGAGGATTCGGCCTGCTCCTCCTCTGTATGCTGATTGCCGCCGGGTCGGCTATCCTCGCGCTTTACAGCCGGTACGGGGCCTGGGTTTCCCTCGGCGGCTGCGTCCTGGCCGTCGCCGTCGGGGTGGCGCTGGCTTCCCGGCTGGGGAGCTGGTCGGCCGAAGGGAACACCCTTTTCTGGCTGGACGATGAAGACCGGCTGTTCGCCCTCGATACCCGGGACGGCGCGCCGGACGGCCGGGGCTTTTATGCCCTGCTGGCCCAGGAGAAGGCCGCCGCCCGCCGGATGCGGAAGGCGCGCCAGCAGCTGGAAGCGGGGCAGGACCCCGGCGGGGTGGAACTGCTGGCGGTGCTGCGGGTGACGCTGCGGCGGCGGGGCCGGACGGTGCGGTGCAGTGTCCGGTACCCCAACGGTGGCACCGGCGAACAGAGCTTTTTCCTCCCCGACCGGATGGACGGGGCTGAGGAGCTTCTGAACATCCTCGACCGGAAGCGGCGGGGAGAAGGCCCGGAGGTGCGGACGAGCCGCTGGCCGGCCGTGACAGCGGTTTCGGGGTTTGCCCTCGCCGTTTTCATCCTCCTGTGCGTCTTCAGCCATCCGGCCGTGGGGCAGCTGCCGGAAGGGATCTACTTCCCGTCCCTCGGCGGCGGGTTTATCGCCTTCTGTGTGCTCGTTTATGCGCTTCTTAAGCACCGCCGCGGGGAATAATGGGCGAAAAAACATTAAAACCGGCCTGAACCGGCACCGGTTCGGCTGGTTTAAGTGTGGTTCTATAATAACAATATAAGCTTTCCAATCGTCTAATCCACGTTCCGAAGACCGTTCGCTTGACGAACGGTCTTATGCGTTTGGAGCGGGAGGCACGGCCGCGGCGGGCTGCGGGTCCAGGGCCCGCGAGGGTCCTGGTCCGTCCAGGCGAAGCTTGGTCCCATCCAAGGGGAACCCTTGGTCGCTGCCCTTAAGGCAGCGAAATAAACATCCCATACTCTAAAACGAGGTGACTCCATTGCCCAATATCATCCCTCTTCACTCCCTTTCCGACCCGGCCCTTGGCCTTTTCACCCGCCTGACCGAAGCCCAGCTGCGCAATCGCCTGGAGCCGGAAAAGGGGATCTTCATCGCCGAAAGCCCGAAAGTCATCCGCATCGCCCTCGACGCCGGCTATGAGCCGGCCGCCTTCCTGATGGAGCGCAAATGGATCGACGGCCAGGCGTCCGACATCCTCGCCCGCTGCGGCGATACCCCCGTTTACACCGCCGGGCGGGAACTGCTGGAACAGCTGACCGGCTACGCCTTGACCCGCGGCGTCCTCTGCGCGATGCGCCGCCCCGCCCTCCCTTCGGTGGAAGAAGTCTGTAAGGGCGCCCGCCGGATCGCCGTCCTGGAGGATATCGCCGACGCGACCAACGTCGGCGCGATTGTCCGCTCCGCCGCCGCCCTCGGGATGGACGCGCTGCTGGTGACCCCCTGCTGCTGCGACCCGTTAAACCGCCGGGCGGTGCGGGTCAGCATGGGTACCGTCTTCCAGATCCCCTGGACCCGTTTGGGGTCCGCCCCGTCCGACTGGCCCCATCCCGGGCTGGAAACCCTGCGGGCCCTGGGCTTTCAGACGGCGGCGATGGCCCTGCGGGAGGACTCGGTCAGCATGGACGACCCCCGCCTCCTCTCGGAGGAAAAGCTCGCCGTCGTCCTCGGCACCGAAGGGGACGGCCTTTCCTCCCACACCATTGCCGCCTGCGACTACACCGTCCGCATCCCGATGGCCCGCGGCGTCGACTCGTTAAACGTCGCCGCCGCCAGCGCAGTCGCCTTCTGGCAGCTGCGGGCGCGGTAAACTTCCCATACAGCCAAAACGCCCCTTCCGGAAAGCCAAGGCTCCGGAAGGGGCGTTTTCCCTATTCTCCTGTTCAGGCATGATTGCGCCCGCTGTGGTCAAACACCGACACAAAAGCCACATGCCGGTCAAGCGCTTCGCCGATGATGCCAATGGCCTTTCCCATCGTCAGCGCCGCAATCACCGTACCGGCCCCGAGCCCCATGATCCTGCCGAGGCAGATAAAGGTGAGGCACACGGTAACCAGAAGGCAGATGACATCGAAGGCAATTTTGATCCGGCTGTACCGTACTTTTGCAATCGCCGCCAGTTCCCGCGGGAAGAGGTCGGTAGGGGTAATCGGCATCCGGCAGCGGTTGGAGAGCGCAATGCCAAAGGCGATCAGCAGGTAGCTGACTGCAAAATACAAAACGTCCAGCGGCAAACTCTGGGGCAGCAGCTGCACCCAGGACTCGTGCAGGTCGACAAATATCCCGAAGCAGAACCCGACGGCAAAGCTGAGCAGGTACTCCGGCACAATTTTCCGCCGCAGGACAAACAGGCTTGCAATCAGCAGCCCCTGGAAGATGTAGGTCCAGGTGCCGAGGGAGAGCTGCGGCAGCACCTCCGAAAAGGCGTAGGGGACACTGGAGATGGCCGAGATGCCCGACTGTGACTGAAGCATCAGGACGACCCCAAAACTGTTGATGATGACAGCGAAGACGAGGGCCAGCTCCCCCCGCAGGACTTTGCGCGGTTTTTCCATAGAATATAGCCTTTTTGCCGATTTTTTTCACCATTCCCATGTAATATTGGAAAATCTGCGCCTGCCCCTTGACAAACCCGGCCGGATCTGGTAATATGAAGTAAACTTCATGAAGCGTACTTCATATTAGAAAAAGGAGGTGGCCGGCATCAAAACAAGAGTGCGTGAAATGCGGCTGGCGGCCGGCCTGACCCAGCAGCAGCTGGCCGACCGGGTGCACGTCTCCGCCCGGACGATCATCTCGATCGAGCGGGAACAGTATAACCCGTCGCTGATGCTGGCCTACCG
>DVHA01000320.1 GCA_018712425.1 Candidatus Faecivivens stercoravium
CGAAAAGATCTTTTTTTGAGTAATTTTTGGGTGCTGCGCACGCTTCGTTATCAGTGGCAAAGCTGTGGTCAGCTTCGGAAGTACAGAAAGCGGGCGCCTGCCAAGGAGCTCTGCTCCTTGGATTCTCGCGATTTTTTGAAAAAAATCGAGTAAAACTTTTCATTCTTCGCACGTTTCTTCGTAATTTTAACGCCAGCGCCGATTTTTATGTTTCCGCCAAACTTGTTTTTCGACAGTCTCAGCCCGGTTCAAAACCGGGCTTTTCTTTTACCGCACAGCCGCCGCCAGCTTCTCCATCACCGCGTCCGCCGCAAACGGCACGTCCTTCACTTCAAACACCCGCCCATTTAAATAAGAGAGGGCGCATTCTTCCTGGAAGTCAAAAATGAGCTTGTAGGCCGAAAGCGCCTGGCTCTCGAACCCCAGCGGCCGCTCGGCCCGGTTGTCGGAATACTTTCCGTCGCCGACGAGCGGGCAGCCGATATAGGCCATATGGGCCCGGATCTGGTGGGTGCGGCCGGTCAGCAGCTCCACCTCACAGAGGGAAACCTTCCCCTTCGCCTTCAGCACCCTATACCGGGTGACCATCGTCTTGCCGCCGGGGACTGGCTTATCGAAGACCGCGACCTTATTTTCCCGCTCATCCTTCCGCATAAAGGCCTTGATGGTCGCCTCTTTCGGCCGCGGGACGCCTTTAACGAGGCAGAGGTAGAACTTGTGGAGCTCCCGGTCCCGGATGCACTGGTTTAAAAGCCGCAGCGCCTCGGCGTTTTTCGCGACGATGACAATCCCCTCGGTGTTCCGGTCGATTCGGTTGCAGAGGGCGGGGGCAAAGGAGGCTTCCGCCGCCGGGTCGTACTCCCCCTTATTATAAAGGTAGTGCTGCACCCGGTGAATCAACGTATCCGCCCCCTGCCGCTCGTCCTCGTGGACCACCAGCCCCGACGGCTTGTCCGCCAGCAGGATATTCCCATCCTCATAGACCACCCGCACCTCCGCCGGCGCCTGCAAAAAGGCGTCCCGGCTGTCTTTTGCGAAGAACTCGTCCTTTAAGTAGAGGGTCACCCGGTCGCCGGGGGCGAGGCGGGCGCTGATTTCTGCCCGCTTGCCGTTGAGTTTAATATGTTTCGTCCGCAGGGCCTTGTACATCATCGACTTTGGCAGCGCCGGGGCCGCCTTCTGCAAAAACTTGTCCAGCCGCTGGCCGGCGTCGTTTTCCTTTATGATCCACTCTTTCACAGCTTAAAGTCCTCCGGGCTGTATTTGGGGAGCTTCTGCACCCGCGGCTTGCGCCGGAGGGGGGCGTACTGGAACCGGCGGCAGCTGCCGTCCATCCGCACCACCCCGTTTTTCCGGCAGAAGACGGTCCCGTCCTCCTCGTCCGCGCTCCCGAATTCGCAGTAGGCGCAGGACGGCGTGATCTTCTTTCCAAAGAGCGCCATGCGCACCCCTCCTTCCTGTCAATCGGATTTATTATAGCACACTCCCCGCCCCCCTGGCAAGAGCAGCAAGCAGCTTGCGACCAGAAACGCCGAAGAAACCGCCGATCCCGCCCCCATCGCCGGGACCGCCTCGGAAAAGCTGGAGAAGACGTTTACCGCCGCCCACTCCGACATCCCAAGCCACCGGTCAAAGAGGAGCACCAGCGAGAGGGAAAAGAGGAGATGCAATACCCTTGATAGGAAAAACTTCTCCATCGAAATCCCGCTCCCCCGAAGGAAGCAGGCGTTCTGCATCCAGACCGACACCCCGCCCAGCGAACAGCAGCCGGTCACCAGCAGCAGCGCCGCCCCGTATCCCCTCTCCCCGGCCGACATGCAGCCGACGCTCACCTCGCAGAAGGCCGCCGCGAACCTGCCCATCTCCCCCGGCAGCAGGAGCAGATACTGCCGCAGCACCGCAAAGGCGACCGTAAACCCGCAGATCACCCCCATCGCCCGCGTCGCCGACAGCACGCTCCCGACAAACCGCCCGGACAGCGGCTGCATGGGCGGCGGGGTGATTACCCCCTCCCTTTCCCGCCGCTGGAGCCCCCGCCCGGCCAGGAACCCCACCGGCAGTGTCGCCAGGACCAGCGCCAGCCAGATGACCAGCCCGATTTTCCGATTCCCGAAGACCATCGCCCCAATCCCCGCGAGGAAGGTGGGGCTGGGCCCGTAGGCGGTGCAGAGGAGGGCGGAAGCCTCCCGCCCGTCCAGCCGCCCCTCTCTTTTCAGCCCTGCCGCCATCCGCGCCCCGACGGGGTACCCCCCCACCAGCCCCAGCGCCAACGCTGCCGCCGCCGCGTCCGGCAGATGGTAAACCCTTGCCAGCCATTTAAAGGGGGCAAATATCCACCCCGTCCCGCCGCCCGCCGCCAGGAAATCGGACAGCACCATAAAGGCGAAGAGGGACGGGATCACCGTCTCGAGGCAGAGGGTAATCCCCGCCTTCACCCCCTCCGCCGCCAGGTCGGAGCGGAGCACCAATCCCGCCGCCGCGGCGGCCGCCCCGATGCCCGCCGCCGCCTTCCCCACCGTCTTCAGCACCCGCTTCATAGGAGACCCCCTATCCATCAAACTCCACCCGCTTAATATCGCCGCGAATTAGCAGCCGCCCGCCGGTGTAGCTGAGCACCTCCAGCTTATCCCCCCACAGCGTCACCGGCCGCCGCCCGAGCTTCAGCCGGATAAACCCCTCCCCGACGTCCAAAATCCCCCGGCAGCTTTCGGTATAGGCCACCCCGTTGTCCCAGATCTGGAAAGGTGCGGCCGTCCCGACATGGAGTTCATCCGCCATCCCGCTTCGCCTGCCCATTCCCGCACCTCCCTTCCCGGCATTATATTCGGCAAAGGGAGCGCATATACATGAGGCGAAGGATGGGTGAAATTCGCGTCGGGGACGCGAGTGAAGGGTGAAATTGCGCTGCGCGCAGTGAAATTTGGCCCTGCGGGCCAAGTTAAGGTAGGCCGCAAGCGGCCTTTGATTGAAAAGAATCCGGCAGGTTTTCCGTACATCATTTCCAAGCCGCTTTCCCGGAAAGTGGTCAGCCAAAAGTCTCCAAAACGTCCCCGGAAACCTTTTTTAATCGTCCCGAAGGGACACCATCACCCGCCGAAGGCGGATTTCACTGCCGCGGAGCGGCAATTTCACCCTTCACCCGGCCCATCGGGCCGGATTTCACCGCACGAAGTGCTGAAAGGTCGGATGGTATGCTGCACTGGAAACCGGGCTATTCCCTCTGCCGCCTGGAGGGGGACACGGCGGCCTTTTTAAACGCCTGCGCCGGACTGGACATCCCGGTCGAGCGGATGGCCGCCGGGGACGGCGGAGGGCTCTGTTACATCCCGGTAAGCCGCCTCCCCGCCGCCGAAGAGGCCGCCCGCCGGAAAGGCGCCGTCCTCACCCCGATAAAGCGGGACCGGGCGACCGCCCTCCTCCGCCGCTACCGGAAGCGGGCGGGGCTGGTTATCTGGCCGGTTTTCACCGTCGGGGTGCTCCTCTTTTCCCAGTGTTTCGCCTGGAAGATCGAGGTGACCGGCCTGGAATCGCTCTCCCCCGAACTGATCCAGTCGGTGGCGGCGGAAGCGGGCCTCACGACCGGCCGGTTCCTCCCAACGCTGGACACCGGGGAGGTGGCCGCCCGCATCCGGGAAGAGATACCCGGCGTCGCGATCTGCGCGGTCAACAAAGTTGGCGCCCGGGTGGAAATAAACATCCATGAGATGCACAATCCCCCCGTCGTCCTCCCGACCGACCCCTGCGACATCGTCGCCGCCGAGACGGGGAAAATCCTCTATATGGAGGTCTACGACGGCCAGGAGCGGGT
>DVHA01000321.1 GCA_018712425.1 Candidatus Faecivivens stercoravium
TACCCAAAAAATACTCCAAAAAGACTTTTTCGGCAAACGAACGCCACGAACCATCAAACAGTCCGTGGCGTTTTTTTCATTTGTTATTTATCGGTCGGCTTCATCGTGGGGAAGAGCAGCACATCCCGAATCGACGCCGAGTCGGTCAGCAGCATGACCAGACGGTCAACGCCGAACCCAAGGCCGCCGGTGGGCGGCATCCCGTATTCCAGCGCGGTGACAAAGTCGTAGTCGACCTGGGCGCGGCTCTCGGGGTCGAGGGCCTTCCGCTCGGCAACCTGGCGCTCGAACCGTTCCCGCTGGTCGATCGGGTCGTTCAGCTCGCTGAAGGCGTTGCCGAACTCGGTCGCGTTGATGAAGTATTCAAACCGCTCGGTGAAAGCGGGCTCGTCCGGTTTCCGCTTGGCCAGCGGGCTGATCTCGACCGGGTAGTCGTAGATGAAGGTCGGCTGGATCAGCTTGTCCTCGACAAAGGCGTCGAAGAACTCGGCGAGGATGGCGCCCTTTGTCGGGACTTCCGGCAGCTCGACGCCGTGCGCTTTGGCGCAGGCGATCGCGTCCTCGTCCGACTGCCAGCTGTAGTAGTCGACGCCGGAATACTTCTTGACCGCCTCGACCATCGTCAGACGCTCCCAGTGGGAGAGGTCGATGGTGTTACCCTGGTAGGGGACCTGGAGAGTGCCGCAAACACGCTCCGCCACCGTCTTCATCATATCCTCGACCAGGTCCATCATCCCGTGGAAGTCGGTGTAGGCCTGATAAAGCTCGATGGTGGTGAACTCGGGGTTGTGCTTGGGGTCCATCCCCTCGTTGCGGAAGATGCGGCCCACTTCGTACACCCGCTCAAACCCGCCGACAATCAGCCGCTTGAGGTAGAGCTCGGTCTCGATCCGGAGCACCATGTCCATATCGAGGGTGTTGTGGTGGGTGAGGAAGGGTCTCGCCGACGCGCCGATCTCAAAGGGGGTGAGGATCGGGGTCTCGACCTCCAGATAGCCCCGGCCGTCGAGGAAGGACCGCAGCTCCTGCATAATCCGGCTGCGCTTGACAAAGGTGTCCTTGACCTCGGGGTTGACGATCAGGTCGACATACCGCTGGCGGTAGCGGGTCTCCTGGTCTTTGAGGCCGTGGAACTTCTCCGGCAGCGGGAGGAGGGACTTCGAAAGGAGGGTGATCTCCTCGGCGTGGATGGACATTTCCCCCTTCTGGGTGCGGAAAACGATCCCTTTGACGCCGATGATGTCACCGATGTCCCATTTTTTAAAGCCCTGGTATTCATCCACGCCGACGTCGTCCCGCTTGACATAAACCTGCATCCGGCCGGTCTCGTCCTGGACATTGCAAAAGGAGGCTTTACCCATGACCCGTTTCTGCATCATCCGCCCGGCGACCGTGACATGCTGGCCCTCCATCGCGTCGAAGTTTTCGCGGATTTCGCCGCAGTGGTTTGCCACGTCGTACCGGGTGACGGTATAGGGGTCCTGCCCCGCCTCCTTGAGGGCGGCGAGCTTATCCCGGCGGACCTTCGCCTGTTCCGAGAAGGCCTTTTCCTGTTCCGCAGCCGTCATCTCCGGCTGGCTGTTGGTTTCCTGCATCTTTCTTCTTCCCTTTCCTGCCATTTTTATTCCGGGAGGCGGTAAAAGCGTTTTTTAACCGCGCCTTTCCGCCACGGAAACTGGTTTTTGTAGTATGGAATATTTATTTCGCTGCCCTTAAGGCAGCGACCAAGGGTTCCCCTTGGATGGGACCAAGTTTCACTTGGATGGACCAGGACCCTCGCGGGCCCTGGACCCGCAGTCCGACGCGGCCGCATCACCCGTCCCTCACGCATGAGACCGGCCGTGGGAGGCCGGTCTTCGAACGTTCATTGGTCGCCCGAAGCGTCTCTGAAAGTAAAACGACAAAAATCGATTCCTGTAGCCTTTCCGCCTCCCCCGTTTCTGCCAAATCAGATATTGATCTCAAGCACTTCCATCGTAAAGACCTTGCCGGCGGGGGTGGAGACCTCGACGACGTCGCCGACCCGGGCGCCGCTTAACGCCTTGCCGATCGGGGATTCGTCCGAAATCTTCAGCTCCAGCGGCTCAACCTCGGCTGAACCGACGATGGTGTAGGTCTCTTCCTCTTCCATCAGCGAGTTGTAGACCCGGACTTTGGAGCCCATATGGACCTTTTCGTTGGTCATCTCGCTCGCTTCCATGACGCGGGCGTTTTTGATGGTGGTTTCCAACTCGAGGATCTTCGCCTCGTTGATCGCCTGAGCGTTTTTCGCCTCGTCGTATTCGCTGTTTTCCGAGAGGTCGCCGAAGGAACGGGCGACTTTGAGCTGTTCGGAGATTTCTTTCCGCTTGACGAGTTTCAGTTCATCCAGTTCGTCCTGTAATTTCTGGAGCCCTTCGGGGGTCAGGACAATTTCTCTGGGGTTTTTCATATCGGCAGCATCCTTTCTGCAAATGGTCAGATTATAGAAACTACCGCCCCCGGGACTCCCGAGGACGGTGTTCAGACACAGATTCTATTATACCGTTTCCGGCCCCTTTTGTCAAGGCTGGAACCTGGAAAAACACGGAAATCTAATTCCATCGTACCGCCTTCAAAACGTACCGGGCGACCAATAAACTTCTGAGGACCGGCCTTCCACGGCCGGTCTCATTCGTTTGAGACGGGTGATGCGGCCGCGTCGAACAGCGGGTCCAGGGCCCGCGAGGGTCCTGGTCCATCCAAGTGAAACTTGGTCCCATCCAAGGGGAACCCTTGGTCGCTGCCTTAAGGGCAGCGAAATAAATATTCCATACTACAAAAAATTATTTCCGCACTAATCATTCAAAAGCACTTGACAAGAACAAAAATTTGGACGTATAATATAAATATAGGGAACTTTCAGATAAAAGCCGTTCCGCAAAAACGGGCCGCCAGTCCGGCGGCCCGCAGGGTACAGGGTAAACGCAGATTACTTGTCGAGGGTTTCCTTCACCGTTTTCACGATGTTCTCAGCCGACAGCCCGTAGAGTTTCAGCAGGTCGGCGGCGGGGCCGGACTGGCCGAACTCGTCGTTGACGCCGATCTTGACAACCTGGCAGGGGCATTTCGCGGCGCAGACGTCCGCGACAGCGCTGCCCAGCCCGCCGATGACCGAATGCTCCTCGACGGTGACGATCTTACCGGTCTCGGACGCGGCCTTCAGGATCAGTTCCTCGTCCAGCGGCTTGATGGTGTGGATATTGAGGACTCTCGCGTCGATCCCTTCCGCTTCGAGGGTCTTCGCCGCTTCCATCGCCTCGGCAACCATCAGGCCGGTGGCGGCGATGGTGATGTCCTTCCCATCCCGGAGGGTTAGCCCCTTGCCGATCTCGAAGTGGTAGGTGGCGGGGTCATTGAAGACCGGGGCCGCCAGACGCCCGAACCGCAGGTAGACCGGGCCGTTATGGTTGATCGCGGCCTCGACGGCGGCTTTCGCCTCAACGTCGTCCGCCGGGACGATGACGGTCATGCCGGGGATAGTCCGCATCAGCGCGATATCCTCGCAGCACTG
>DVHA01000322.1 GCA_018712425.1 Candidatus Faecivivens stercoravium
ACGTTCATTTTGGCCATCAGGGTGCCGGGGATGCAGTCGAAACCGGCGTGGACGATGGCGGAATTGGCCTTGGAGGCCCCCATCGCCACGTCGTCCGCCTTTTCCAGCAGGACGGTTTTGACCGCGTACCGGGAAAGCTCCCGGGCGGCCAGCGCCCCGACGACGCCGGCCCCTATCACCGCTACATCAAACATGTTATACCTTCCTTTCGGACAAAAATGTCCAAAACATATACACCTCCATTTTAATCAAAACCGGGAAGCTTGTCAATCGGTGGGAGCGGCTTTGCGGCAGATTTTACACCGGCCTGCCTTTTATTTTACATGGGACGGAGGGAAATCTATTATTGTCATTGAATATTGGTTTCGCTGCCCTTAAGGCAGCGACAAAGTTTCACTTTGATGGACCAGAGACTCTGTCTC
Organism: Candidatus Faecivivens stercoravium; assembly: GCA_018712425.1. Taxonomy (GTDB): domain Bacteria; phylum Bacillota; class Clostridia; order Oscillospirales; family Ruminococcaceae; genus Faecivivens; species Faecivivens stercoravium. The sequence continues at coordinate 423 of DVHA01000322.1, forward strand.
TGGACTCTGCCAGGAGGCAAAGCCCCCTGGACCCATTATCCGACGCGGCGTAAGATGCCCGTTCCACACGCATGAGACCGGCCGTGGAAGGCCGGTCTTCGGACGTCTGTTGATCGATTGGCAGGATTGAAAGGTACTACGCCAAAAACAGATTCCCGAAAAGATGGAAAAATGGGCTTGACTTAAAGTGTACTCCAGGTTGTATAATAAATCCAGGGTTAATACCCGGCAGGAATTTAAACCAATCACATTTGGAGGTAACTATGGAAGCGAAAAAACTGGGGTTCGGCCTGATGCGGCTGCCGCTGACCGACCCGAATAATTCCGGTTCGATCGACATCGAGACGACCAAAAAGATGGTCGACACCTTTATCGAGAGAGGGTTTACCTATTTCGACACCGCCTGGATGTACTGCGGGTTCAAGAGCGAGGAGGCCGCCAAAGAGGCGCTGGTGAGCCGCCACCCGCGGGACTCCTTCACGCTGGCTAGTAAGCTGCCGGCCCAGTTCATGGAAACGGAAGCGGACCGCGACCGGATCTTCAACGAACAGCGGCGGAAGACCGGCGTCGAATACTTCGACTACTACCTGCTGCACGACGTAAACGCCGGGCACCTGCCGACCTTTGACGGGCTCGACTGCTGGAACTGGCTGATCGAGAAGAAAAAGGCGGGGCTGGTGCGTCACATCGGCTTCTCCTTCCACGACCACGCCGACCTTCTGGACGAAGTGCTGGCCAAACACCCGGAAGTGGAGTTTGTCCAGTTACAGCTCAACTACCTCGACTGGGACAGCGAGGGCGTCCAGTCCCGCAAATGCTATGAAGTCGCCCAGAAGCACGGCAAGCCGGTCTTCGTCATGGAGCCGGTCAAGGGCGGCACGCTGGCGAACCTCCCCGAAGAGGCGGAGAAGGTGCTGAAAGACTACCACCCCGATATGTCGGTCCCCTCCTGGGCCATCCGGTTCGCGGCGAGCCTCCCCGGGGTTAAGATGGTGCTCTCCGGCATGAGCAATATGGAGCAGCTGCTGGACAACACCGGGTACATGGCTGACTTAAAGCCGCTGACCGATGAAGAGCACGCCTGCATCGATAAGGTCGTCGGGATCATCAACTCGAGCATCGCGATCCCCTGCACCGCCTGCTCCTACTGCACCGAGGGATGTCCGATGCACATCGCGATCCCCCGTTACTTCTCCCTCTACAACGCCGACAAGCAGGAAATTGCCACCAAGGGCTGGACCCCCCAGGGCGAATACTACGAAAATCTGACCACCATCTTCGGCAAAGCCAGCGACTGCATCGCCTGCGGCCAGTGCGAGTCCGCCTGCCCGCAGCACCTGCCGATCATCGAGTATCTGAAGGAAGTCGCCGCCCATTTTGAAAAGTAAGCAAAGATAAGGAAACGCCGCGGAAGGTACAGCCTCTTCCGCGGCGTTTCTGTCATGCTTTTTCTGCCCCGCCCTCCTGCCGGAAGAGCAGTTCCCCGATTGAGCGCAGCAGCCTCTTCCCCTGGGCTGAAAGCGCCCGGTAAAGCCGGACCAGCTCCTCTTCCTCATGGGAAAGGCCCTCCGGCGGGCAGCGGCCCAGTAGGAAATCCGCCGTCACCCCGAAATAATCGGCAATCCGGCTGAGGGTAGCAAAGTCGGGCTCCCGCAGCCCGCGGATATAGTTCCCCAACGTCGACGGGGCGAGGTTTAAGGCGTCGGCCAGCTGTTTCTGGCTGATGCCGTCCTGCTCCAAAAGCCCCCGCAAAATATCACCAAACTGCAAGATGCCACCCCCGATGGATTCGTTCTGAAATTATTATAGCCGAAACGTGGTTTTTTATCGGGTATAATCCACATATCGAATTGACAGTACACAAAACGGGTGGTATAATGGGGACATCCGGCGAAAAGGGGGAGAAAGTGTGGATTGGGAGGCGGCCAGGCGGCAGCTGCGGCGGGACGCGGTTATCCGGAAACTGATCGAATGTGAGCGGTCGATGGCGGCACTCCGCCGGCCGCCGGACGGGAAGCTGCGGCGGCTATTGTGGAAAATCTTCCGGCAGAAGCGGCGGGAGGCGGCTTACCATAAACTGGGGCGGGAGGTCCGGCTGCTGCGGGATGAGCTGCTGGCGATTGAACAGGAACATTTGAATAAGTGATGCGGCCCTTCGGGCCTGTGATGCGGGCCTGCGGCCCCGTGATGCAGCCCTTCGGGCCGTGATGTTTGCCCCTGTGGGGCAAGTTATGGATGGAAATGCTCCGCATTTCTCCATTGAAAACAGGACGGAAGGTTGCCGTTCTCCTATTCAATAGAGAAACGCGGAGCGTTTCAACCATTATCGCGCCCGCAGGGCGCACATCACAGCGCGAAGCGCGCATCACCCGCCGTCAGGCGGACATCACGGCCCGAAGGGCCGCATCACTCTTACTCCTTCGGCACTTCGAGGACCGCGCCGCGGTTGCCGGATGTGACGAGGGAGGCGTACCGGGCGAGGTAGCCGGTGTTGATCTTCGGCTCGCGGGGCTTCCACTGGGCCTTACGGGCGGCCAGTTCCTCGTCCGAAAGCTTCACATTGATCGAATGGTTCGGGATGTCGATTGAGATGATGTCGCCGTCGCGGAGGAGGGCGATCGGGCCGCCGACCGCCGCTTCGGGCGAAACGTGGCCGATCGACGCGCCGCGGGTGGCGCCGGAGAACCGGCCGTCGGTGATCAGCGCGACGGTCGAGCCCTGGCCGCGGCCCTGGATGGCCGAGGTGGGGGTCAGCATCTCCCGCATGCCGGGGCCGCCCTTCGGGCCTTCGTAGCGGATGACGACGACGTCGCCGTCGTTGATGAGGCCGGCGTCGATGGCGGCCTGGGCCTCCTCCTCCGAGTCAAAGCAGCGGGCAGGGCCTTCGTGCACCAGCATCTCGGGGGCGACGGCCGCCCGTTTGACGACGCAGGAGTCGGGGGCGAGGTTGCCGCGGAGGACGGCAATGCCGCCGGTCTTGGAGTAGGGGTTGCTGGTCGGGCGGATGACCTCGGGGTTGAGATTCACGGCGTCCTTGATGTTCTCGGCGATGGTATGCCCGGTGACGGTCATCAGGTCGGTGTGGAGGAGGCCCAGGTCGGCGATCTCCTTCATGACCGCGTAGATGCCGCCGGCGGCGTTTAAGTCCTCCATATAGGTGGGGCCGGCGGGGGCGAGGTGGCAGACGTTCGGGACCTTTTCGGAGATGGCGTTGGCGATGTCCATATTGAGTTCGATCCCGCACTCGTGGGCGATGGCGGGGAGATGGAGCATCGAGTTGGTCGAGCAGCCGAGGGCCATGTCCATCGTCAGGGCGTTCTCAAAGGCCTCGTAGGTCATGATGTCCCGGGGCTTGATGTCGCGGCGGACCATCTCCATCACCTGCATGCCGGCGTGTTTGGCCAGCTGGATCCGCTGGGAGTAGACGGCGGGGATGGTGCCGTTGCCGCGGAGCCCCATGCCGAGGACCTCGGTCAGGCAGTTCATCGAGTTGGCGGTGTACATGCCGGAGCAGGAGCCGCAGGTGGGGCAGGTGTTCTCTTCCCACTCCTGGAGCTTGGCTTCGTCGATCTTGCCGGCGTTGAAGGCGCCCTGGGCCTCGAACATCGAGGAGAGGGAGGTCTTGTGGCCGTCCATATGGCCGGCGAGCATCGGGCCGCCGGAGACGAAGACGGTGGGGATATTGAGCCGGGCGGCGGCCATTAAAAGGCCGGGGACGTTCTTGTCGCAGTTGGGGATCATGACGAGGCCGTCGAACTGGTGGGCCAGGGCCATCGCCTCGGTCGAGTCGGCGATCAGATCGCGGGTAACCAGCGAGTACTTCATCCCGATGTGGCCCATCGCGATGCCGTCGCAGACGGCGATGGCCGGGACGATGATCGGGGTGCCGCCCGCCATCGCGACCCCCATCTTGACCGCCTGGGCGATTTTATCGAGGTTCATGTGGCCGGGGATGATCTCGTTCCAGCTGGAGACGACGCCAATGAGCGGCCGCTCCATCTCCTCGCGGGTGTAGCCCAGCGCGTTGAACAGCGAACGGGAGGCGGCGGCGTTGGCGCCTTTTTTGACATGATCGCTTCTCATAAATCCATATCCTTTCTGAAGGGGGCGTGCCCCAGATTCTGCGGGTGCTGTATGATTTTATTATAGATTGTAAGACTGGTATTGTCAAGCGTTCACTGAAATTTTGCTTGACTTTTCCCGCCCGGTGCGGTATCATTATAAGTAACAAATATAGTGGTTTTTCAGAAGAAAAATCGATTTATCCACAATATATAGTAAAGGAGCGTTTTATATGGAGACGAAAATCACCGTCACCGGCGGCACCCTCCCCCAGGAAGAGATCGATGCCTATGTCGAACACTTGCGGGAAAAATTCCCCGGCCGCAGCTTCCAGTCGGTCGGGATCGAGGTCGACGGGGACTATGTCAACCTCAGCTGGGAGCTGGAACCGGCTCCTTTTGAGCGGATCCGCCGGATCACCGGCTATCTCGTTGGGACGCTGGACCGGTTCAACGACGCGAAAAGAGCCGAAGAGCACGACCGGGTCAAACACGGGATCGGGAATTTCGAGACGCTGGAATAAAAAACACCGGGTTTCCTGATGTGGAAACCCGGTGTTTTTCCGTTACGGGATAAGATAGGAAAGCCCTTCGGTTTTGCCTGGCAGAGTCTGCCAAAAAGGGTAAAAGTTGGTGGAAAGGAGTTTACAGAAAAACTCCCCAAAGTCCATTCCCAGCAAGACGCCGTTGTCATGGCCCATACCTTCATAAAAGATATAGTCGCCTGTAGAAATGCGGGAAGAATCAATATACAACGTTTCTCCCCAGAAATAGCCGAAGGCGTACACGCCTTCCCTTAATGTTCCCCGGTTCACTTCAGCCAGTTCAATCAGAAGATCCATTCCATAAATTTCCTATTCCCCGAGTCCGCAGGCAATACCATCTGTAATCGCAAGAACCGCTTGAAAGTCTTCTGGCAATACATATCCTGCCTGTACAAAAGCCGCT
>DVHA01000033.1 GCA_018712425.1 Candidatus Faecivivens stercoravium
AGCCTGAAGCTCGTGTAACCCTTAATATTGTGTAAGTCTGAAAAGCCCCGAGGCCACATGTTCGGATACTGATGAAGGAATTGACTCCCTTTAAAACGTCTGGAAAAACGGATGACCATTTTCCTATCACAATTCCCTATTACACCCGCTTCCAGCGTCTTGCCCTCTATTATTTACTCCTCCCATGCGGTTCCTCGGGATTTAAAAGTCCGTCTCCCGGTCTATGCTTAAATTGCTGAATCAGATACTGACGCATGTTGCAGATCTTCTCCTGCAGCTCTGGCTGTGCACTCTCGGCAAGGTTGATCATTTCATGCGGATCTTCCTGCAAATCAAACACATACTCAGTCCCGTTCACTGAATCCCAAACATATTTATACCGGTTACCAACGACATAATCCCATCCGGCCTGGACACCAAATAAACATAAATTTTCTTACGGGTATGGAACTGAATCCCCTGCCAGAGATCCCTATCCAGGGCGCCTTTTTTGTCCGTTATCCGCAGCGAACCGCCGCCGGATGCCTGTTCCATGGCAAATGCCTCATTATAGGCTAAAGGTGCGTCCTCCAGGTCCCCCCAGGCGCCACTGACACAACAAGTAATCAATAAAAACAGGTGCTCTTCCATAAAGGAAATTGCCTTTTCCAGGTCTGTCCGCAGCTGCCCGTCCGTTTCATTCGACTGAAAGACCATCACCACAAAACCGTCCATTGCCAGCGATACGCCGTTTCTCTTTTCCAGTACCAATTCCTCCAGAAGATTGCGGACGGCGAAAAAGAGCATATCCGCTGCCGGCGCAAATTGCTTCTTGGGCACATTTTCAAAAAATGCCGATTTTTCCAAATCGTGAAAAAACAGAATCAACACCCGGTAAGGCGCCCCGTCCTCAATATACTCAGATAAAATAGAGAGGTCCCGGCTGTGTCCGGTCAAAAGGCCGGACAGCATCCCATTGTGCAGCTGCTGCCGGCGGCTGCTGAGCTGGTTTTCCGCCATCTGCCGCTCCTCTATTAGCCGGCGAAGGGAACGTTCCAGCTCCCGGGTACTCCCGTCGCTGGAATCACTCTCACTCTGCCGCAGCAGCGCCATCATCCGCTTATAAGGGGAAAAGGTCCGGCGGCTAAGTATAACCGATAAAACAATCCCCACTCCCGTAAAAAGGAGAAACTCTAAAATCAGCTGCAGCCGGCTCCACTGCAGCGGCGCCAGATAAATGCTCCGTTCAATTAAAAAGCCATAATATAAACCGCTGCAATCCGACGGTATGGTAAAATGGAAATAATCCCCATCTGTCAAGGTAATCCCTCCGCCGCCTGCGGGATCTTTTTCAAAAGCCTCCCGGCATAATTCGCTGCCGAACAGAAACTGCCCATCGCGATCCCGCAGATAATAATACCCATCCCCGCTCAATAAAGCAAACTCCTATAAGGGATAGAGCATCCCAATGCAGGCAGCCTTCTCACGATAATCCCTGCTCAGCGCATAGGAAAGGACCACCAGGTAAGCATCCTCCCCTTCTCCTATAACCGCTGGCGTCTTGGTATATTCACTCGATAAGAGCAGCCCTTCAAAATCCCCGGCGCCAATCCCTAAGGGCTGTAAAAACGCCTCCAGGTTTTCCGGTTCATAAGAGCGCCCGCCGGTAATCAGCTGGCCGCTCCGATAGAGATAGGTAAACACCTCTACAGAATCTCCACGGGAAGACGCGGCATTTAACAGGCCAGACAGGTCGTTTTGCTGGAAACGCTGCTTTTCTGTCAGGCTGTAACTCTCTGCCAGGTCCTTTAAAACAGCGTCCTCCGCAATCATTCGTTCAGCTTCATAGGACGCCTGTATCGTGGCATTCAAATTATTCCAGACGTCATCAATCATCCGGCTCTGGTCCCGTAATATCGTTTCCCGCACGTTCTGTTCCAACTTCAGGCAGGTAAAAAGTGACAGCAAAAGCGGCACCATACACACACATAAATAGGAGATTAAGATTTTCCAATAAATTTTCATGATATGTCTCCCTGTGGAAAAAGCAAAGTTCCATTTATACTATAAGCACGAAAAAACAAATTATTTTTTGCTTAATTACAGCATCTTTCCCATTTATTATAATGGGTTTTCGGCTATCCGTCAATAGCCTTTTGCTTTCGAGCTTTCATAGAACAGTTCCGCTGCCAAAATAGCAAAAACTGTAAGGTCATATAAAAAGGACTGCGCTCAAAGAAAGGTTCAAAATTTATTTTTGGCCCTGCCCCAAATAGAAAAAAGCTAGGTAAAAACTGCCCCACAGCTGCCGTTTGTACAAAATTTCTGCGGCAAAGCCGGTATCCATACTTTACCGCCCCATTACCCTTTTCTTTATTCCGTAACTTTTACAAATTTTGCCAGATTTAATATTTACTTTAATGCCATTTTATGTTAGAATTACTTTGAAAACGTTGTAGTTGGCTGGCAAGGCATCTCCAGATACCCAGAGATACTTCCACACGCCGGCTACCATACACTGCAGCACACAAGGAGGATAAAAATGGCGAATGCAAAAATTTTCCCGCCAATGTCTGAACGGGAAATCCGCGGCGCGGCAATATCCCGTCACGCGGCTTCAGAAGGCATGGTCCTGCTCAAAAACCGGAGCGCCGCCCTGCCGCTGGCCCCCGGCCAGGCCATCGCACTGTTCGGCAGCGGCGCCGCCCGCACGGTGCGGGGCGGGACCGGCTCCGGCGACCCCTTTAACGGCGGCCTTTCCGGCGGCGGGGATGTAAACATCAACCTGTCGCCCCGCTACCACATCAACATCCTGGACGCAATGGAGGACGATTACACCGTCGTCAGCAGCGGCCTGCTGCGGGATTACGCGGTGGAATACGACCGCGCCCGGGACGCCCAGACCGACCATGTCATGTCGGTCTTCGCCTTCCCGGAACAGCCTCTGACCGAAGAGATGTTAAGCGGGTACCGCAGCCAGACCGGCACCGCCCTCTTCGTCATCTCCCGCAACTCGGGCGAGGGCAACGACCGGGCGATGACCCAGCAGGCGACGATCGACGGGCAGGCCCGGGAGATCGGCGACTACCGTTTTGCCGCCACAGAAAAGGAAAACCTGAAACTGCTCCGGAAGATGTTTGATAAACTCGTCCTGGTTCTCAACGTCGCCGGCCCCATCTCGGTCGAAGACCTCGACGAGACCGATGCCGACGCGATCCTGCTGATGGGCCAGGCGGGCCAGGAAGGCGGGAAAGCCGTCGCCGATATCCTGACCGGCCGGGTCACCCCTTCCGGCAAGCTGACCGCTACCTGGGCTAGACGGTACGAAGACTATCCCACCTCCGGCGTCTTCCTGAAAGACCCAATCCAGGCCCCCTACCCCGAAGGCATCTACGTCGGCTACCGCTATTTCGATACCTTCTGCAAACAGCCGGGCTACCCCTTCGGCTACGGCCTCTCCTACACCACCTTTTCCCTCAGCGGCTGCCGCGCGGCGCTGGACGGGGAAACCCTCACCTTCTCGGCCGAAGTATCCAACACTGGCAGCTGCGCCGGCAAAGAGGTGGTCCAGCTCTACGCCTCCGCCCCCGTGACCGAGCTGGACATGCCGGCGAAGGAACTGAAAGGGTTTAAAAAGACTGCCCTGCTCCAGCCGGGAGAAACCGAAACGGTCACCATCCAGCTGCCGGTCCAGGCGCTCGCCTCCTACAGCGAGGGTAAGGGCGGCTACATCCTCTCGAAGGGGAACTACCGGTTCAGCCTCGGCACTTCTTCCCGGGACACTTCCGCCGTCTGCTGCCTGTCGGTCCCCGAGACCCGGCGGATCCGCCAGGTGGACGTTGCCCTGCCGCTCCGGCAACCGCTGGAGGAGCTGACCGGCTGGACCGAGCGCCCGGACGCCGGTGTATGGGAACATGTCCCGGTCCTGCGGCTGGAAAAGATGCCCGACGCCGTCGACGGCCGCTCCCGTTACGCCGACGAGTCGGTGACCACCTACACCACCGACCCCGCTTATACCCCGGTAATGCCCTATGAAAAGGTCGAGCTGGTGCCGAAGGCGGACTGGAAGCTGGAGGACGTCCTCCACGGCAAGGTCTCGATGGAAGCCTTTACCGCCCAGCTCTCCAACGCCCAGCTGGCCGACCTCTGCTGCGGCACCGGCTGGGGGGTTGCGGACGCTGACCACCCGGTCGTCGGTTCCAGCTCGGAATCGGTCCCCGGTGCGGCGGGCGAGACGACCCACCAGATGGAAGACACCTTCGGCATCCCCTCGATCGTCATGGCCGACGGCCCCGGCGGCATCCGGGTCACCCAGCAGTTTGAGGCGACCAACCTTGAAACCGGCGGGAAAACTACCGTCTACCATTTCTGCACTGCCTGGCCGGTGGGGACCCTGCTGGCCCAGTCGTTCGACCCGGAGGTGCTCTATCAGGTCGGCTACGGGATGGCGCAGGATATGCAGGCGCTCCAGATCGCGCTGATCCTGGGACCCGGCATCAACATCCAGCGGGACCCGATGTGCGGACGGAACTTCGAGTACTACTCGGAAGACCCGCTGGTGGCCGGTACCCTGGCCGCCGCGATGATCCGCGGGATCCAGAGCGTGCCCGGCTGCGGCGGCTGCATCAAGCACTTCGCCGCCAACAACCAGGAACTGAACCGCTATCTGTCCAACTCGGTTGTCGGCCAGCGGGCGCTGCGGGAAATCTATCTCGAGCCCTTCCGGATTGCCGTTAAAGAATCCCAGCCCTGGAGCATTATGACCTCCTACAACCTCATCAACGGCGTTCCCACCGCCGACAGCTTCGACCTCTGCACCAACCTGGCGCGGGGCGAATGGGGCTTTGAGGGGCTGATTATGACCGACTGGAACGGCGGGAGCAGCACCCCCTGGATCTCGATGCACGCCGGCAACGACCTGATTATGCCGGGCGGCAAGGCACGGGTCCTCAACATCCAGCAGGCCGTCGAAACGGTCGAGCCGGTCTTTGACGGCCGGGGCCAGGTCCAGATGGAGAAGGAACTCCCCTTCCTCCCGGTCCCCACCGCCACCCGCTGGAACTCCTTTACCCCCGGGGCGGACGGCAAAGACACCGTCAAAGCTGTCCTGGGCGAAGGGCATCTGGCTGAAGTCAAGGACGGGAAGATCCTCGTCGACGGGGAGCCGGTCTACATGAAGGCGGCCACGATGCAGGAACTGATGCGGGACCGCGAAAATACCCAGCCCCTCCAGCAGCCGCTGGACGAGACGGTGGGTTCGGTTGCCGACGGCGGGAAGGCCATCGTCTACCGCGGCAGTTACAACCGCGAGCGGAAGATTTGCCGCGGCGATATCCAGCGGTGCGCCGCCAACAACCTCTCGATCATCTTAAAATCCAAATTCCCGGGGTAACAGCCGGCATCTGAAAGGCCCCAGGGCTCTCATCCGAGAGCTCTGGGGCCTTCTGACTGTCGAAAAAATCTTTTTTGAGTCTTTTTTGGGTGCTGCGCACGCTTCGTTATCAGTAGCAAAGCTGTGAACAGCTTCGGAAATACGGTAATTGAGTGCCTGGGAAGGGGCTCTGCCCCTTCCATTCCTGCGATTTTTTGAAAAAAATCGAGTAAAACTTTTAATTCTTCCCACGTTTCTTTGTAACTTTAACGCCAGTGCCGATTCTTATGTTTCGCCAAACTTATTTTTCGTCAGTCTCAAGGCCCCAGGGCTCTCATCCGAGAACTCTGGGGCCTTCTGACTGTCGAAAAACAAATTTTGGAATTAACCCGGCAGCCCTTTGCCAAAACGGTAAAGCTCCTCCAGCTTTTCCGGTGACTGGTTCTGCTTGCCATAAGCGGTAAAAATCCCCATATCCTCCAGATGCAGGTAATCGAGGAAGGAATTCCGGTATTCGTATACCGCTCCGCCATATACGTTGTCGCTGCCGGAGGAGAGGACCAGCGCCGCCTTTTTCAGGTTCCGGGGTTTATCCAGCGCGTAAATGCGGTTAATGGCACACTGGAGCTGCCCGGAAAAGCTGTGATAATAAACCGGGGAAGCCAGCAAAATCATCTCCGCCTCGTCCAGCAGCGGGTAAACCGCCTGCATATCGTCCTGCTGGACACACTGCCGCTCGTGGCCCGAACCTTTCTGGCGGCAGTATTCGCAGGCCATACAGCCCGCGATCTTCTTCCGGCAGACATCAATGATCTCCACCTGATGCCCGCTCTCCCGGGCACCTCTGGCAAAAGCATCCACCATCGCCGCCGTATTCCCCCGAGGCCGGGGGCTGCCGCTTAAAACCAGTATCTTCATCCGTCATCCCTCCAGAGAAAATGTGACCGTTGCATCGCCACCGCCAAGGGCCTCTTCCCAGCCGGTCAGGTCCTGGATATGGCCCAGACGGGTATAGCTCCAGGAATTAGAGCCGTAAAACAGCACGATCTGATCCCCCTGGTAGAGCACAATATCCCCGGCGCGGGTTTCCGTCCGGGCGTTGCTGGTGGGAAGCGCCTGCCCCAGCGGCCCTACCTTTTCAAACCCGGCGTAATCGTGCAGCTCAAGGGTAACCGGCCCTTCCTGTATCATCCGGACCAGCGCGTCTGCCGCCTGGTTTTGTTCCAAAACGGCGGTATAGGTGCTGCCGCCAACCTGTACAAACATCGTCATCTCGCTGTTTTCCTCCTCGCTTGTCTGATTTTCGGCTGATTGGGATTCGGCCGCTGCTGCGGACGTCTCCGCTTCTGAAGAAGCCGCCGTTTCCGCCCGAAGGAGGCTGCCGCCGTCCTCCGCACTACTTTGGCATCCCCAGAGCAGAAGCGGCAGTGGCATAACCGCCGCCCACAAAATGAAAATGAAAAAGGCCTTTTTCATGCAAACACCCCGTTCCAGTCAGACGGGAAAGCGGAGAGAGTCCCCTCTCCCGGCCGTTTCTCTATAGAACCAGTGTACCGCGGATATTGCAAAATAGCAAATACTTATATCCTATACTGCCGCATAGGAAAAGGCTATCGTCCCTCCCCACGGTCCTGTTTTCACCCTTGACTTTTTGTTTGGGTATAGTATAATTTTTGATAGAGCATCTTTTCTATAGGAATAGCCCGGTCTGTGGACGGGAAAAAGGGGGTGGGCGTGTGGATCTGGCCGAACTGGCGGCGTATGCCGAAGAGAAATACCGGATGCGGGAAGAGCACAAATGGTCCGAATTCCCCGGTTTTTCCGTCCTGACCGACCCGGATACCGGGAAATGGGTCGCCCTTTTGATGCGGCAGTGGGATTTTGACGCCGGAATGGAAATCCAGCGGTGCGACATCAAATGCGGGCGGGAAGCCCTTTCGGGGCGGATGCCCGGCCTGTCCGCCCCCTTCCGGATGAAGGGGGAGAAATGGGTCGGGGTCAAGATAGAGGAAGTGGACAGCCCCGAAGCGGTCTTCCGGCTGCTGGACCGGGCAATTGCCGCCGGCCGGCAGCAGGGCGCGACGATTGTTTTGAACCAGGCCCCTGTACAGCAGAAGGTGGTGTACGGGGATACCGCGCTGCCCCGGCGGGAACGGCGGCCGATGATGGACGAGGCGGTCCCGGAGAAGATCCGGCAGATGCTGGCGCTCTACCAGTATCAGGACGGGAGCTTTGAGGGGAAGTGCCGGAACTTTTACCGGCAGGGCAAGTTCATGGAAGATTATACCGATGACGAACCCTGGACCGGCGATATCCAGCGCTACTTCCCCACCTACCACGATTTAAATATCCGCCAGCTCCGCGGGTACTTTACCTGGCGCGCCGGCGTCCGGCGGGGGGAATTTACGCCGGCCGCGGCGTCGATGGCCTATCTTTACCTCTATGAGCTGTTAAACGGGATCGGGGTTTGTTCGCCGGAAGAGGCTTTGGAGAAGATGCGGGCATTTGAAGCCGGGTTTCTGGACGCCGGGTTCGGCGATGCGGCGATGCGCGGGAATCTGCACCGCTGGATGCTGGATTACGGGGTGCTCCACGGGGTTCCGGCGGAACAGCTCCGGCCGCTGATCGACCCGATTGTCCTCCAAAAGGACGAGGCCCTCGCCGTCCTGCGGGACCCGGAGGGGCAGGATGATGAAGCGGTCTTCTCGGCCCTCTGCGGGATGAGCGGCAAGAAGCTGGAACAGTCCCCGATGGTTAAAAGAAATGAGCAGCAGGGAAAACATCTATTTGCCGCCGTCTGGCGCACCGCATTGCAGATGGGGGCAGAAGACGGCCGGGACTTTTTCACCGCCTGCTTTGGGGAGCCGAAGGCTTTTCCGTGGTATCCGCTTGCCAACGCCGTCTATTGGACAGAAGAGCCCCATCCGGAAACCGACTACCATTTGGACAACTGCCGGACCTACCGGTGCCGGGGCGGCGTCTGGCGGGAACAGCGGTACGACAGCCTTTCCTTTGACCGGCAGCGGCTGCAGACCCTGCTGCGGGAGGCCGACCGGCTGCTGCGGAAAGAGCTGAAGACCGGCCACTACCTCCGGGAGATGCCGGGGGATACTTGGGCGGCGGTTTATACGGAGGCAGCCATCCAAGCGGAAAGGCAGGCGGCAATCGAGGCCGCCCGGCCGAAGATCACGCTGGACCTCTCCAGCCTGGACCAAATCCGGCAGGACGCGCAGGCCACCCGGGACAGCCTCCTGACCGAAGAGGAGATGGACAAGGGCACGGAAGAAGAGAAGGTCCCGGCCGCGCCGCCCGCACCATCGGAACCGGAACCCGGCGAAACCATCGCGGGGCTGGACCCGGTGCATACCCGGATTCTGCTGGCGCTCCTGAATGGGGGACCTATTGAAAAGGAATTAAAGGAGAACCATCTGATGCTGTCGGTCGTCGCGGATACGATCAATGGGGCTTTGTTTGACGA
>DVHA01000034.1 GCA_018712425.1 Candidatus Faecivivens stercoravium
TGAAAAAGGCGGCCGTCCGGGCGGCGGTCAGATCCCCCCGGGCTAGGAAATGGCTGAAGACAAAGAGGGTCGTGAGGCCGATCAGGCACCCCCGGAAGAGGATTTTCCCCAAAAGCCCATCCGAAAAGACCCCTTCGTCCGCCCGCCGGGGCGGCCGGTCCATCAGCCCCTTCGCCGCCGGTTCCAGCCCCAGGGCAATCGCCGGGAGGCCGTCGGTGACGAGGTTGACCACCAGAATGTGGATGGGGTTTAGGACCACCGGCATCCCCATCAGCATCCCTAAAAACATCGTCAGCACCTCGCCGATGTTGCAGGCGAGGAGATACCGGATAAACCCGCGGATGTTTTTGTAGATCGCCCGGCCCTCCTCGACGGCGGCGACGAGGGTCGCGAAGTTGTCATCTAATAGCACCAGGTCGGAGGCCTCCCTCGTCACATCGGCGCCCCCCTGCCCCATGCTGACCCCGATGTCCGCCTCCCGGATGGCGGGGGCGTCGTTGACCCCGTCGCCGGTCATCGCGGCGATGTGGCCGGCGGCCTTCAGCGCCCGAACGATCATCAGCTTGTGCCGGGGGGAGACCCGGGCGAAGACGGTGGTGTGGGCAACCGCGTCCCGCTGCCGCTTTTCATCCAGTTTATCCAGCTCCTCGCCGGTCAGCACCCCGTCCCCCTCTTTCCAGATGCCCACCTCTTTGGCGATGGCCTTTGCCGTCAGCTTGTGGTCGCCGGTGATCATCACGGTGCGGATCCCCGCCCGTTTGCAGAGCCGCACCGCCTCCTTCACCTCCGGCCGGGGCGGGTCGATCATCCCGGCGAGCCCGAGGAAGATAAGCCCCTCCTCAGACTTTTCGGAAAAGGCTTCCCCCGCCCCCAGCGGCCGGTAGGCCGCCGCCAGCACCCGCAGCCCCTCCGCCGCCATTTTGTCCGCCTCGGCAGCAATCTTCTCCCGGGCGGAAGCGTCCATCGGCTTACTCCCCCGGGGGTCATAAACCCCAGCGCAGCGAGAAAGGAGAATGTCGCAGCCGCCTTTGCAGTAGACCCGCCGGCCGCCTGGCCCCGAGACCAGCACGCTCATCCGCTTGCGGGCGGAGTCAAAGGGCACCTCCCCGAGTCTGGGCTCCCGCTCCTGCAACGCTTTCAGCGGCAGGCCCGCCTGCCGCGCCGCCTCGCAGAGGGCGGTCTCGGTCGGGTCGCCGGTGTAGCGGCCGTCGTGGGTCTCCAGCACATCGCTGCAAAGGGAAAAGGCGGTGAGCGCCAGTTTCCCGGCCTCCCCCATCCCCTTTTCCTCCGACGGGAGCCAGAGCCGGGAGACGGTCATCCGGTTCTCGGTGAGCGTCCCGGTCTTGTCGGTGCAGATAACATCGGCGCAGCCGAGGGTCTCGACCGCCGCCAGCTTGCGCAGGAGGGCGTTCCGCTTGACCATCCGCCGGACCGCCAGCGCCAGGCTGATCGTCACCACCGCCGCCAGCCCCTCCGGCACCGCCGCGACCGCGAGGCTGATGCCGGTCATCAGCATATCTCTAAGCGGTTCCCCCCGCAGCAGCCCCGCAGCAGCCACCACCGCGCAGACAATCAGGCACCCCGCCGCGATGTATTTGCCGAGACTGTCCAACCGCTTTTGCAGCGGGGTCGGCTCGTCGGGGATCTCCTGGAGCATCCCGGCGATCTTGCCCATCTGGCTCTCCATCCCGGTGGCGGCAATCCGCGCTTTCCCCCGCCCGGAAACAGCCGTTGTCCCCATATAGACAAAATCCGCCCGGTCGGGCCGCAGTTCCGGGGTTTCCTCCCGGCAGGCCGCCTTCGGCACCGCCACCGATTCGCCCGTCAGCATCGATTCGTCGCAGCTTAGCCCCGCCGACAGCAGTACCGCCCCGTCGGCCGGGATTTTGTCCCCCGCCTCCAGCTCGACGACGTCCCCCGGCACCAACATGGCCGCGTCGATGAGGACGAGTTCCCCGTCCCGCCAGGCCCGGGCCTTCGGGGCCGCCATTTTTTTGAGGGCTTCCAGCGTCCGCTCGGTCTTAAACTCCTGCAAAAAGCCGAGGAGGCCGTTTAAGAGCACAATCACCGCGATCGTCAGCGCCTCGGCGTACTCGCCGGTCAGGACGCTCACCACCGTCCCGCCCAGCAGCACCAGCGTCAGGAAATCCTTAAACTGGCTGAGGAAAATCTTCGCCGGGTGGACCTTTTTCTTCCCGGCCAATCGGTTCGGGCCGAAGAGCCGGAGCTTCTCGGCGGCTTCCCGGCTGGTGAGGCCTTCCGTTTTGTCCATCATCTCCACCACTCCTTCCAGGGTATGGTATGCGGGGAGGAGGAGGTTCATGTGTCGAGTAGTGGGCAGTGGGCAGTGGTTAGTGGATAGTGAAGAATGAAAAATGATGGAAACGTAAGAATCGGCGCTGGCGTTAAAATGACAAAGAAACGTGCGCAGAATGAAAAGTTTTACTCGATTTTTTTCAAAAAATCGCGGGAGTGGAGAGGGCATGAGCCCCGGCGTCCGGATAGAATCCGTACGCCTGAAAAACCGCTTGCCGGCCATACGGCGTGGCCGGCATTTCCCGCAAGCGGGAAACCGCGCTTTTTCACAGGTTGTACCTCTATTTGCAGTTGCAGCATATCGCCCAC
>DVHA01000035.1 GCA_018712425.1 Candidatus Faecivivens stercoravium
CGGCCGGCGGAAGGGTACGCGGTGACCGACCTCGCACCCTATGACCCGGAACAGGAGGCGGGCAAGCTGATGCAGTTCGCGGCAGTGACGCCGGAGGGGGAGGTGTATCTCCTCGCGAAGGAGTACTATGACGCGATTTGGGATATGGGATGAAAAGGGGGAACGGGATGAAACGGATACTGGTTCTGGCGGCGGCTTTGCTGTTCCTTTTGACCGGGTGCGCGGCTTCCGGCGGGGAACCGGAGCCCTTCACCCTCTTTTACACCGCCCCCTTCTACGCGGACGATGACACGGTCCCCTTTTATCCAGTTGCCACCCCCGCTGTCGGCGGCGGCCCCCTCCTGCGCACCGATGCGGGGGACCGGGATGGGGCGGCGTAGGCGCGGAAAGGAGAGATGGGGATGAAACGGACGGTTTACGGGCATCTGATTGGGGGGCTCTGCCTTTTGTCGTTTGCGGGGCTGGCAGTGGTGACGAAGCTGTGGTTCCCGGAGGTCTATCTGCTGGAGTGGACCTGCCGCCATTCCTACATCTATATTTGGGCCTGGGTTTTCTACCTGACCGCTGTCCGAAAAGAAATTATCGCCGTCGCCCTGTCCGTCGGGAACCTGTTCGGGGTGATTGTCGGGCAGGTTTACGGTTCTTACCTCTTTGACATCGACATGACGAAACTGGAGGCGGGCATCGACATCGGGCGGGGGTATCCGCAGAACTACTCGTTCGCGATCTACATCTATTCCCTGCTGCTCACTTTTATCCTCGGGGTGCTCATCCAGTTTAACTTCTTCCGGGGCTGGCAGCAGCGGGTGCGGAAAGACGAGGAAGAGAAAAAGCGGATTGCCTGGGCGCATATCATCGGGATTCTCTGCCTTGTCGCTTTCCAGTTCCTCTGGGCTTTTACCAATACCTACAGCCCGGATATGGAGCATTTTGTCAGCGGGTGGACGGCCGAACACCACTATCTTTACTGCTGGGCGCTGGTCTGCTACTTCACCGGGATTGGAAAGCCTGTTTTGTCGGTTTCGCTGACCCTCGGGAATTTTGCGGGGGTCTATCTGGGCGACCGGGCCGGGAGCTTTTTCCGGGAATTGGCCATGCGGGAAATCCCGTGGGACATTCCCAATGATGAAATGCTGCTGGCGTATCAGGCATACTACCAGAACCACAACGGCCTCGCCATCTGGGTTGCCTGCGTCTTCCTCTTTCTGATTCTGGGGGCGTACATCCAGAAAAAGGGGCTGCGGGCCATCTGCCCGGGGTGGCTGAAGCGGGGGCTTATCCGGGTGAAAGAGGGCTGGCTGAAGTTTTACAATTCCTGACCGGAAAGGAGGAAGAGAATGAAAAAACGGATGGCCCTGCTGCTGGCGGCGGTGCTCACGGCGGCGGGGGTCAGCGGGTGCGGAAGCGGGGACTCCGCGTTTACCACCGGCCTTTTCAGCACCACCTACCCCAACGACTTCTCCCGCGACAAATCTACCTACCCCATCGCCAACGAAATCGGCGGCGGGACGCTGCTGCGGGCCGGGAACAGCCTCTACCGATGGGACGGGGACGAGGTGACGCTGATCGAAGAGGAACCGCCGGACACGCTGCGTAATCTCGTGGAAGTGGGCGGGAAGCTCTACTATTGGAAGCAGGGCGGCATCTTCCGCTATAACTGGAAGACGGGGGAATCTACCCAGGTTTTCTCCTTTGACGAGCCCCGGAATATCACCCGGTTCTGGGCATCGGACGGGGTGCTGTACGCCTTTGCGGGAAGCAGCATAACCGACGATTACCTTCTGTACCGCTACGATATCCGGACAAAAAAGGGGGAAAAGGTAAACTGGGTGGCAGATATCGGCAGATACCCGATCATCTTCGGCGTAGTCGGGGATGAAGCTCTGGTTTCCTGGGTGGACAGCGACGCGGAGCGGACCCGCCGGTTTGCCTGGATGGACACGACCGACGGGTCGACCCGGCCCTGTACGCTGGAACGATACCCGAACGGCTGCCGGGACGGTTCCCTTATCGTCTATCAGGCGGGGTGGGAGGAAATCATCCTCCACGACGTCGAAACCTGCGAGGAGACCGCCATCCCCGTCCCCCGCCGGATTCTCGCGGCGGAAGACCCGGAGGATTATATCCTGATGGCCGTCGGGGAGGACAGTTTGTACTGGCTGCAGATGAAGTCGGTCAAGCGGAAGTGGCGGGAGGTCTATGCCGCGATGATGGAAAACCGCTACCTTTCACAGTACACCGGCGAATATACCTTCTACCGGCAGGAGGGCGATTCCCTTGAGCCCTTTTTCACCTTCCGGTCGGACGTCTTCGCCAGCGACATGCTGGGGTATGCCCAGTTGATCGGGGACACCTTCTATTTTGCCTACTCCGGAACGCCGCAGACCTTCAGCGGCGTCCGGAGCCTGATCCCGCCGGACGATGAACCGATTCGGGGGCGGACAATGGTCTTCGCCGCCCGGAAACCGGACGGGGAAATCTGCACGCTGGTGGAACGGCCGTTCCCGGTGACCGATACCGCCTATTAAGTTCACCTTGTAGGTTTCACTAGAATAATATAATATTTGTTTAGCTGCCCTTATGGCAGCGACAAAGTTCCACTTTGATGGACCAAAGGCTCCGCCTCTGGGGACCGAAGGTTCTGGTTTCTGCCAGGAGCCGCAGGCCCCTGGACCCGGATTTGCTGAAGTCCGTCCCCGCGGGAAGGGCGAATGGGTGATGCCTCATCCCAGCCGCACCAGCACCCGGCAGGGGTAGCCGGTGTAGGCAAACAGCTGCAGTCCCAGTTCCTCGGCGTAAACCGCCCCGGGCTCCCGCCCGGTCTGCCGGACAAAGTCCATGAGCGGCCCGAAGTCCCCCTTCCAGTCCCGGATCTGTAAATACGCGACCGCGTATTCCCCCGCGGGGATGGTCATCCGGTTCTCCGGCTTGACCCCGGAGAGGTCGGTATCCTCCAGAATCAAATACTCCTGCACCGGGTCGACCGTCCCGCCGGGCAGGCTCCCGAAATCGAGGACATAGCCGTACCGGCGGCGGATGGTATTGTAGCTTTGCAGCAGGTCCCGGGCGGCCCGCTGGAGGTTGGCGTGGTAGGATTCCCGGCCCCGCTTTTTGGCGCCGGTGACGACCGTCCGGGCGGGGAAGGTCTCAAGCCGCACCCCCTCGGGGCAGTGCCACCCGTCCAGCCGCCCGATTTCGTCGTGGTACCACTGGATATCGGCGGCGACCCGGTCGTAGTAATCCCGGCGGCGGAGCGCCTCCTGCCGGTAGGCCATCAGGATGCCGGCGATTTTGCCGTTGTCCCGCAGCGAGAGGATCTCCCGGATCCGTTCCAGCGGCAGGTCAAGGCTGCGGCAGATGGTGATGATATCCAGTTCCCAGAGGTTTTTTCGGGAATAGTAGCGGTAGCGGTTCTCCGGCCCGACGTATTCCGGGGTCAGAAGGCCGATCTTATCGTAAAAGTGGAGGGTGTCCCGGGAGATGCCGGTGATCCTACTGACCTCCCCGATCCGGTAGAGCCCGTCCTGCATCACCCTTCTCCCCCGGCCGTCATCGAAAAGGCGAGGGCGGCGGCGTGCTCGGCGCACCGCCCGAAGTCGGAAAACAGCTGCATCAGCACCGGGCTGGGCCCAGCGGACTCGTCGGCGAACCGTTTAAGGTAGCCGGCGGCCGCCCCGCTGCGGGCGGACTCGACCGCCTCCTCCATCGTCTGGACCATCCCCAGCCGGTCGAAAGCCTCCTCCCGGTAGGCGTCCACCGCCCATTCCGCCATCCGGATGGTTTCCCCGGCGAGGCCGGTGAGGGCGTCGGTCTCCGGCCCGCCGAAGCTCTCCCCGGCCTCCTTGATTTCCAAGAGCCCCTCGGCGACATCCCCGGCGAAAAAGGCCATCCGCCCGGCGTCGGCGGTGGCTGCCAGCATCTGGGCAAGCCGCCCCAGTTCCCGGGCGGTCATCCCGATCTCCCGCAGCCGCCCAAGGGCCGGTGGGATCTCCCGTTCGAGGACGGCCGCGGCGGCCGCTTTTTCCAGCGCCATCTTTTCATGGCCGGTGCCGGGGTCAGTGAGCCCCTCTGCCGCCTCCCGCAGAGCGTCCAGCCCCAGTTCCGCCAGCCGGACGATCTCCTGCCGCCCCTGCCGGAAGGCCTCATGGGGATTGGCGGCAGTGCCGTCAAGGCACTCAAGCCGGATTTCCCCCACCGGCCCCTTCCGTCCGCTCAGCGCCAGCAGCTTGCGGCCCGCCAGCCAGGTCAATTTCTCAATATCCAAATCCAATCCATCCCTTCTCCACCGCTTGGTGGGGTAACAGTCCCCTTTGCGATAAAAAGGGAAAAAACTGCTTTTCATTTGCCGGAAAACCGCCCTTCCAGCGGAAAAAGCGGCTTTCCGGCAGCAACAAATATCACTTCTATTGTACCGGATTTAAAAGCGGATGTCAAATCCGGGAAAGGCAGATGTAAAGGGGGTTGGCGAAAATCGGCGGATTTATGGTATACTTTTTTTATTTGACCGGCGGGATTGGAAAAGGTTTCAAAAATAGATAAATAGCATCATTTTTAGAGGCATGCAAACGAAAAGCCTGCGGAACTTGCATTCCGCAGGCTTTTTTGGCAGGGGCAGAGAGATTCGAACTCCCGACAAACAGTTTTGGAGACTGTCGCTCTACCAGCTGAACTATACCCCTAGGTAACATATTGGTGGGCCATCGGGGACTCGAACCCGGGACCGACCGGTTATGAGCCGGTTGCTCTAACCAACTGAGCTAATGGCCCATAAAAAAGTGCTGGCGCCGCTCTATCTTCCCGGGCCGTCTCCAGCCAAGTATTTTCGACACTGATGAGCTTAACTTCTGTGTTCGGTATGGGAACAGGTGTGACCTCATCGCCATTGGCACCAACAATTTTAAATATGTTACATTTTCCCCAAATGGGGTGGTGACCCGTAGGAGAATCGAACTCCTGTTTCCGCCGTGAGAGGGCGGCGTCTTAACCGCTTGACCAACAGGCCACATTTGGTGCACCTTCAGGGACTCGAACCCTGGACCCACTGATTAAGAGTCAGTTGCTCTACCAGCTGAGCTAAAGGTGCATTTGAAAGATTGTTTTGTTTTTGCTGTCGTTCCCTTCAGCGTTATCTATTATAGCACATCGGGAAGCTTTTGTCAAGAACTTTTTTCAATCTTTTTCAACTTTTTTTGAGGTGTAACCTCAAAATTGAACAAAGGGAATGCGTTTTCGTTTTTGAAGGCCACATAACATATGGTCAAGCCCTCGACCGATTAGTACCCACAAGCTACACGCCTCACGGCGCTTCCACTTCAGGCCTATCAACCTCATAGTCTTTGAGGGGTCTTACCTGGTTAACCCAGTGGGATATCTCATCTTAAGGCCGGCTTCACGCTTAGATGCTTTCAGCGTTTATCCGT
>DVHA01000036.1 GCA_018712425.1 Candidatus Faecivivens stercoravium
CCACGCTCAATTTTGCAGGATAAAGCGGCCTGGCTGTGCATTTCCATACACAACCGGCCGCCTATCCCCATAAGGAAGAGAAAGCAATCAGTTCATCTCGAGCTTTTCAAGGTCATGCTGCCAATCCCAGAAGGTCGTGATATCCGGGGTAATCGTGTTGACATTGACCCGTTCGGTCGAGTAGACGTAGATGTTCTGCCGCTGGTAGTAAGGCACCTCGACCGCCCAGTCGCGGACGATATCCAGCGCCTCTTTGTAGATTGCCCGGCGGTAGCTCTGGTCGGCGGAAATCCGGCCGTTTAAGAGCAGTTCATCCAGCGTCGGGTCGCTGATGGCGTTGTTGTTATTGCCGCTGTCGATCTCGCCGGAATAATACCGGTCGTAGCAGTCGGGGTCAGGGCTGCCCCCGAAGGAGAAGGCCGCCGTATACATGTTGTGGGTGCGGGCGTCGATCGTCGTCCACATCTGGTTGGAGTCGGAGGGGTTGTTGATCGTGAGGGTGATGCCGATGGTCTCCAGCGCCGAGCGGACATATTCGCAGAGCAGGTAGGCCGGGTGGTCCTCGCCGCCGTTCGCCGGGATGATGACCTCGTAGGCCATCTGCGCCCCTTCCGGCGCGGCGGTAAAGGTCCCTGTCGCGTCATCCCAGGTATAGCCGGCGGCCTGGAAGAAGCCGATGGCGGCCTGGAGGGCGGCGTCAAACCGCTGTTCGTCGGTCATATCGGAGGTATAGATCGGGTTGCCGTCCACGTCGACCGAATAGGCCAGCGCATAGCCGTCGTCGGTCTCCTTCGGCGCGCCCCAGGAGGCGTCCGAGATCGGGTACTGGATAACCTTGGCGGCGTCGCCGTAGTAGGAGTCGCAGCAGATGTCGCGGTAGACGGCAAACAGGGTCGCGAAGCCCTTGCGAAGGTTCTTGGAGGCATCAGAACCGGGGTCGCCGCCGACGTTCATCGTCGCAGCGTTCATACCGACATAGCCGTAGCCGTTGTTGTCATAAGAGAAGGTCGTCGCAACCTCGCCGGTGGTCTCGCCGTTGGGGTTATAGGAAGCGATTTCGGTCAGGGTCGCGATCGAGCCGGAAGGCGAGGTAAAGTCAGCGGTGCCGGTGGAAATAGCGGCGGCCTTATCCGATTCGTCGGTCTCCTTGAACTGCATCTGCTGGATCTTCGGTTCGCCCTTCCAATAGTTGGCGTTGGCATCGAGATAGACAACGCGGTTTTCATACCGGTCGAAGACATAGGGGCCGGTGCCCATCGGCTCCAGGTTCCCTTCAACGCCCGAAAGGTCGCCGAAGGTAAAGCCGAAGCTGTTATTCTCGTAATCGTAGAGGGACTCGTCGCCGTAGTAGTGCAGCGGGGCAATCGGCACGCCAATGATATCGTAAATCGTGGTGACCGAGTACCCGTCGGTGGTCAGCGTAACGGTGTAGTCGTCCACCCGCTGGATCCCCTCGACGTTTGCGGCCTCACCGCTTAAATAGGCGTCCAGGCCGGTGAAGTCATTGGATGCGAAGGTATTGGTGCCGGTATAGCTGGGGTCAAGCAGCGCATACATCGAGAAGATCAGGTCGTCGACATTCATCTCTTCCCCGTCGGCGAAAAGGACCCCCTGCCGCAGCTCGATGGTATAGGTGGTGGAATCCTCCGCCTGGTCGACGGTGATATTGGACAGGGTCTGGTAATTGTATTCCGTGCCGTTATATTCTTCGGTCGTGCCGTCGCCAAGCCCTTCCATGATGACCGACCCGTTGCGGGTATAGTCGCCGACCGTCTCGACGCAGATGGAGGAAACCTCCCCGTCATAGACGGTGGTGTAGATAAAGGGGTTGAACTTCTGGCTGAAGGCGTCGGTCGCGTAGACAAACGGCGCGTCGCTGCCGCCGGAGCTGTCATCCGAGCTGGCCGAAGCCGGTTCCGAAGCGGAAGCGGAGGATTCCGGCGAGCTGCCGGAAGAGCTGCTGGTGCCGCCCCCGCTGTTGCAGGAAACCAGGCTTCCGGCGGACATGGCCGCTGCCAGCGCAATCGCGCACAGTTTTCTGAGTCTGAGATTGCTTTTCACAATAGATCCTCTCCTTATGTCTGGTGCCCCTCTTTTGAACCGGGGTACCGGTTTATCTATGATGCACCGTCTGTACGGACAGGGGTGTTTTCTGTTAAGCAACATCTGTCTGCATTCCGGTTACATGCCGTTATTGTATCAGAAAGAAAGTTGTTTGTCAAGTACTTTCATTTCCGATTTTGAATTTTTATTTCGAAAAACACAAAATCCGGCATATTAGGCTAAAATCTCCGTTGATTTTTGGAATATTTAGGTGCTAAGATGCCGAATTTTGATGGTTATTTTTAGTTGGTTTGCTTTATGTTTGCAAGATATCGCAATTTACCCGTTCATTTCCAGCTTTTCCAGGTCGTTCATCCAATCCCAGTAGGAGGTGATATCCGGGGTAATGGTGTCGACGTTGACCCGTTCGGTCGAGAAGAGGAAGAACTCGTTGCGCTGGAAGACCGGCACCTCGACCGCCCAGTCGCGAATGATATCGAGGCACTGGGTGTAGATGGCCTTGCGGAAGGAGGTATCCGAGCTGGTGCGCCCCTCCAGAATCAGCGCGTCCAGTTCCGGGTCCTCCAGCGAAGCGTGGTTGGAGCCGGTGGAGCCGGGCTTGCCGGGGGCGTTGTTGGAGTGCCAGATCTGGTACATATCGGGGTCGTTGCCGCTGGCCCAGGACTGGCACCAGATCTCCTGGGTGCCGGCGTCGAGGGCGTTCCAGAGGACGTTGGTGTCCGACGGGTCGTTGATGACCAGGGTGATGCCGATCTCCGCCAGGGCGTCGCGGGCGTACTCCGCCAGCATGAAGTCGGGGTGGGTGCCGGTGCCGCTGCCGGGGACGATCATCTCGTAAGAGAGCTTTGCCCCTTCCGGCGCGGCGGTGAAGGTACCGGACGCCTCGTCCCAGGTATAGCCGGCGGCCTGGAAGAAGCCGATGACGGCCTGGAGGGCGGCGTCATACCGCTCCTCGTCGGTCATATCGGAGGTGTAGATCGGGTCGCCGTTGACGTCGGTCGAGAAGGCTTCCGAATAGCCCGGGTCGGTCGGCTGGGGGGAAGCCCAGGAAACCGAGGTAAGGGAATACTCGATGACGTCCGCCCCGTCGCCGTAGTAGGAGCTGATCGCGATATCGCGGTAGACGGCGAGGATCGTCGCGAAGGCGCGGCGGAGGTTCTTGGAGGCCTCGGAATCCTGGACGCCGCCGACGTTGACGGTGGTCGAGTTGATGCCGATCAGGCCGTAGCCGTTCATCGCGTACTGGGCCATTGTCAGGGTATCGCCCGTGTTTTCGCCGTTGGAGTTGTAGGAGCGGACCTCGTCATAGGCCTCCAGCGAGCTTTCCGGCGCGGTCAGGTCAGCGGTGCCGGTGGCGACGGCCGCGATCTGGTCGTCGGGGTTGGTCTCCCGCCACTGCATCTGCTTGATTTTCGGCGCGCCCTTCCAGTAGTTCTCGTTGGCCGAGAGGTAGAGGGTGCGGTTTTCATACCGGTCGAAGAGGTAGGGGCCGGTGCCCATCGGCTCGAGGTTGTCTTCGATGGCCGAAAGGTCGCCGTAGGTAAAGCCGAACTGGTTGTTCTCGTAGTCATAGAGCGACTCGTCGCCGTAGTAGTGCAGCGGCGCCAGCGGGACGCTCGCCAGCTTGTAGATGGTGGTGGCCGAGAAGCCGTTGGTGGTGACCGAAACGGTGTAGTCGTCGATCTTCTGGATGCCGGAGATGTTCGGCACCCCTTCGCCCGATTCATCCTGGCCGTTGGCGAGGATGAATTCTTCCTTCGCGGCGTCCAGGACGGTCGAGCTGCCCACGCCCTCCGCCTCATAATATGCCGCGGCGTCGCCGCCGTAGACCGAATAGGACGCTTCGTAGAAGTCGCCGATTGCCGGCGCCTCCCCGGCAGAAAGGTCAAAGGTCTCGCCGGTGACGGTGGTCAGCACCCCGTCCGCGATGGTCCCGGTTTCGTCCAGCACCATCGAAAAGGCGATCTGGAGCCCCTCGTCCGCCCCCACCTCGTCGGCTGTAAAGCCGGTGTATTCCTCGATGTAGCCGGCATAGCTGGAAAGGTCGGACGCGACCAGGGCCGAAAGGTCATCCGTCCAGGCGGCGGCCACCAGCTCGGCGTAGGAGTCCAGGAGCGCCTGGTCATAATCGCTGCCGCCGGCGGCGATGCCGTCGAAGATCGCGCCGTACTCTTCATAGGCGGCGTCGGAAGTCTGGGTGCGGTAGGCGTTTAACCCGACGATATCCTCCGAATAGAGGGTCTGGATCCCGGTAAAGGTGGGGTCAAGGATGACATAGAGGGAGAAGATCAGGTCGTCCGCCGTCAGTTCCTCCCCGTCGGCAAACAGCACCCCTTCCCGCAGCTGGAAAGTGTAGGTGGTGGTTTCCTCCCCCTGGTCGACGGTGCAGGTGGCGAGCCCCTCGTAGGTGTAATCGGTGCCGTTGTATTCCCGGGTCTCCCCGCCCAGCCCATCATAGACGACCACCCCTTCGCGGTCGCTCTCCAGAAGGGTATCCACACAGACCGACGCCACTTCGCCGTCATAGGCCAGCGTGTAGAAGAAGGGGTTGAACTTCTGGTTGAAGGTACCGGTGGCATAGACCAGCGGCACGCTGTCGCCGCTCTCCTCCCCCGACGCTTCGGAAGAAGAAACGGAACTGGACGAGCCGGATGAAGAGGACGTCTCGGTCCCGCTGCTGCATCCCGCCAGGGCGCCGGCGGATACCGCCGCCGCCAGCAGGGCGGATAAAACTCTGCGGAAACGGATTTTCATTTGGACCACTCCTTTGGATGTCAGCCATATTCGCAGGATATCATCGTTTTGGCATCATACGTCCGGTTAAAAATACATGTATTTTCACGATTACCGCATTTTATTCGGCTCAACCGTCGCATATGCGCATGAAGATGAAATACTACAAATTGTAACCTGCAAAAGGTATGCCCCTATTATATACGCTGGTATGGCAGATGTCAAGGATTTTTTTCCTGGGGGACAAAATTTGTTCATCTGTGCGCCAGCCATTAACTATTTAAAGTATTAAACCGTCAAAATGCCAAAAAAGGAGGCTGCCTTTTTGGCAGCCTCCAGCTTATCGAAAAAGTCTTTTTTGCATATTTTTGGGTGCTGCTGCACGCCGGTCTTGCTTCGCAAGCCCTTAGAAAATTGTTTGCGGGCCGTACGGCGTGGCCCGCATTTCGTGCAAAGCACGAAACCACAATTTTCTGAGGTTGTTACTTTTCAGGAAAGTAAGCGATACGCTAGAACGGTGAATAGAGGTTCAACCTGTGAAAAAGCGCGGTTTCCCGATTGCGGGAAATGCCGGCCAAGCCGTACGGCCGGCAAGCGGTTTTTCAGGTGTCCGGATTTTATCCGGACGCCTCAGTTTGTCGAAAAAGTCTTTTATGATTATTTTTTTGGTGCTGCGCACGCTTCGTTATCAGTGG
>DVHA01000037.1 GCA_018712425.1 Candidatus Faecivivens stercoravium
GCGGGGAGCAGCGAGTCAAACTCGATCGCGATCAGCGAGGCGTTGACCATCTTGTTTTTGGAGGAGCCGGGGTGGATGCCGAGGCCCTTCACCTGCACCTTCATCGCCGCGGCATTGAAGTTCTCGTACTCGATCTCCCCCAGCTCGCCGCCGTCGAGGGTGTAGGCGAAGTCAGCCCCGAACTTTTTGACGTCGAAGTACTTCGGGCCGTTGCCCACCTCTTCATCGGGGGTGAAGCCGATTTTGATGGTGCCGTGGGGGACGTCGGGGTTCTCGGCGTAGAACTGTGCCAGCGTCATGATCTCGGCGACGCCCGCCTTGTCGTCGGCGCCGAGCAGGGTGGTGCCGTCGGTGCAGATGATGTCCTCGCCCCGGTATTTCTCCAGCGACGGATAGTCCTTCACCGACAGGACAATCCCCTTTTCGGCGTTTAACAGGATGTCCTCGCCGGTAAACCGGACGATCTTCGCCTTGACATCCTTGCCGCTCATGTCCGGCGAGGTGTCCATATGGGCGATAAAGCCGATGACCGGCGCGTCGGGGCGGTTGCCGGGGATGGTGCCGTAGACATAGCAGTGCTCGTCGTGCTCGGCTTCAAACCCCATCTCCTGCAGTTCCCGGCAGAGCATCCGGGCAAGGTCATGCTGACGCTCGGTGCTCGGCACCTGCTCCACCTCTTCGGCCGACTCGGTGTCGACCGCTACATAGCGCAGAAAGCGCTCTTCGATTTTTTCCATGATAGGTTTCCCCCTTGTTTTTTTGAATTATATTTTGGGTGCTGCGCACACTTTGTTTCAAGCGGAGCAGCTGTGGCCAGCTTCGGAAGTACGGAAGGTAGGTTCCTGGGAAAGGGCTCTGCCCTCTCCACTCCCGCAAGCCCTTTAAAAAGGGCTTGACCCTAAACTTCTGATGCTGCCCGTTGCTTCGTAACTTCGGAGACAGCGCCGATTGCAGCGTTGCAGCGGGTAGGCCCTTTCAGGTGAGGTCAATCCCCGCCTTCCGCGCCTGCTCCATCTGGAACCGGCGGGGGACGGTGTACAGCCGCCCGTCCTTCCGGAAATGGAGGCCGGTCTGCTTGAAGTGGAACCGCACCCCGCACCGGGCGCACTGGTCCCGGATATCCAGCACCCAGTCGTAGTCGCAGACCCTGGCCCCTTCGCCGCTCTCTCCCCCGGCGGTGACCGACGCGATCTTCCCCGTCTCCAGCCAGGGCTCCAGCAGGACGGGGCCGAGAAGCGGCTCGGTGATGACAAACCGCTTTTGAATCGGGAGGGAGACAAAGACCGGGAGCCTTCTGGCCGCCTCCTCCCCATTCTCGCAGGTGCAGCCCACCTCGACGTTTTCATACCCGTCCCCCCAGTCGTCCGGGAGGCATTCCTTAAACCGGAGGATCCGCTTGGTGATGATGACAAACTGCAGATCGGGGCGGGCCTTCATCATCTCCCAGATTTCCGGCCGCCAGCCGTCCGCCTCCTCGAGGAAGAAGTCGGAGGTCATGACTGCGTAGACCGTCTCCCCGGGCGGGATTTTCCACGCCCCTTTCCGGTCTTTGCGGACCGGCAGGTCGAAGGAGGCAGTTTTGGCCACCTGGGAGGCGTCCCGGCCGACCGACCCGTCCCGCCGGTAGACGTAACAATGGGCGCATCCGGCGGAGTATTTATGGCAGCCGTGCCAGGGGTTCCAGACCATCGGGGCCGCTTATTTTTTGTCGGTGACGCCGACGTTTTCGCTGCTGACCCCCTTGACGGCGTCCGAGAGGGGCAGCCAGTTCAGCGCTTTCTCGATGTAGGCGTCCCAGAAGGCCCAGTTGTGGGCGCCGGGGCCCTCTTCCCAGGTGACGTCGAAGCCGTCGGCGATCAGCTTATCGCGGAAGGCCACGTTGGCGGGGAAGAGGCCGTCCTCGGTGCCGCAGGCCATGTAGATTTTGGGCTTGTTCGGGGCGTCCTTCAGACCATCCGCCAGCGCCTCGTAGTCGTTTTCCGAACCGGCGTAGTCCTCGACCTTTTCGACGCCAAAGAGGGTTTCATACTGCCGGCGGGTGAAGAAATCGCGGCCGGGCTCGTTGACCGAATGGAGGATCCCCTCTTTGATCAGCGCCGACGAAAGGGCGCAGACATACCCGAAGGTGTCCGGGTTCCGGAGGGCGTTGACAATCGAGCCGAAGCCGCCCATCGACAGGCCGCCGATGATGGTGTCCTCCCGGGCCTTCGAGACGGGGAAGGTATCCTGGATAAACTCGACGAGGTCTTTGGCGATAAAGGAGCCGTACTTGTCGCCTGACAGGGCGGAGTCGCAGTAGAACTTGTTGTCGCCGGAGGGCATGACGACGCAGAGGTTGCGGTCATTTGCCAGCGCCTGGATGCGGGTGCCGGTGACCCAGTCGGTATAGTTGCCGAGGATGCCGTGGAGGAGGTAGAGGGTCTTGAAGGGCTTCTTTTCGGGGACGGGCATCCCGGGGAAGACGATCTTGTCGGTGGGGATGACGACGTTGATGGTGACGGTGCGCATCAGCGATTTGGAGAAAAAGTTCATGGTGGCGAGTGCCATAGGACAGACCTTCTTTCAATAGATTCTGGAGACTATTATAACAGATTTTGGATAAGATTTCCAGAGGGAGAATGAAAAAACGGCGCCATCCGGAGCGCCGTTCCCACTTATTTCATCTTCTTAAAGAGGCTGGGGTAATCGCGCCTTCCGTCCGCCACGCGATAAATCACGATATCGTCCCCAATCAAACGGTAAATGCAGATATACTTCCCGATTACCAATAAACGGCATCCCATCCGGTACAGGGCCTCATCCTGCGCCAGACGGCCGGAAAGCGGATAATCCCTTAACCGGGAGAGGGCCATAAAGATCCTGTCTACCGCCTTTGCCGCCGACTTTGGCCCGACCAGCTGATGATGGAGCCGGGATATTTCATCGATATCCTTCTGCGCCGCTTCCGATATAATCAGTTCAGCCATTTTCGCAGATTTCCCTCGCCTGCTTCCAGGATTCTTCCAGCGTATAGGTCTTCGCGCCGTTTAAGCGTGCCGTTTCAATCGCTTCCAGCTCGGCCCGCAGCCGCAAAATTTCTTCCCGCTCCTCAAACGCTTCGATGCTCATCACCACCAGGTCGCCCTCACCGTTTTTGGTGATATAAATGGGTTCACCCTCTTTGTGGGCCAGCTCGGAAATGGAGCCGTAATCGTTGCGAAGGGCCGTAGACGGCTTGATAATCATAAAAACACCTCCCTGCGTTTTTCTACTATTATTCTATCATCATTCTATCAGAGAAGCAAGAGGAAAACAAAAAGCGGTACCCTTCCGGATACCGCTCAGCTTGTCGAAAAAGTCTTTTTTGAGTATTTTTTGGGTGCTGCGCACGCTTCGTTATCAGTGGCAAAGCTGTGGTCAGCTTCGGAAGTACGGTAACTGAGCACCTGGGAAGGGGCTCTGCCCCTTCCAGTC
>DVHA01000038.1 GCA_018712425.1 Candidatus Faecivivens stercoravium
GAGTGGCTGGAGCTGATGCCGGCAGGGGCCACCAAGCGGGCGGCCGTCCGGCAGCTGCTGGCCCTGACCGGGGCGGAAAAGGCGGTCGTTTTCGGGGATATGAAGAACGACATCCCGATGTTTTTAGAGGCTGCGGAAGGGTACGCGGTCGCAAACGCCGCGCCGGAGCTCAAAGCCATCGCGTCCGGCATCATCGGTTCCAACCGGGAGGACGGGGTCGTCAGATGGCTGGAACGTTATGGCCGCAGGGGGACGGACCCTTTTAAATAAGTTTTTCGTGGGGAATTTCGGCCAACAGCGGAGAAACGCCGCCGGTTTATTTAGCCGGCGGCGTTTCCCTTTTGTTTTGTTATGCGACCATTCGGACAATTCCCGCTATGGTAATATAGATCCCATCGACTGGCGGGACATCGTCCCCCTGAACCGAGCCGTCGACGGCGAGGTCGTAAGCCTTGCCGCCCGCTTCCGCGCAATCCGTAAGCATAGCGCCGTCGGCCCCGAAGCAGTAGGCCTTCCCGTCAATCTCGGCCCAGCCGGTCACCATGACCCCCTGGCCATCGAAGAAGTACCACTGCCCACGTTCGCGCATCCAGCCCTGGCGGTAGCTGCCATCGGCGTTTTTGTAATACCAGTTGCCGCCGGCGCACTGCCAGCCGGACTGCTGGGGCGACTGAACGGTTTCAGTGCAGGCCGCTTGCTGCTCGTTATCCCATTCCCCGGCCGCCGCCGGCAGGGTCATTGCCCCGGCGGTTACCGTCGCTGTCAGGATAGCGGCTGCGAGTCTGCGTTTCATTTCCCTTGGGTTCCCCTTTCTGTTAAGGAGTTGCGGTTTTTGTTTACAGCTATAAGTTTAGCAGACCCAGATGAACAGGCAATAAACGGGGAGTAAATATCCGGAAAAAGTTTCCTGATGATTCTGCGATAAGGACGCGTCCTGGCCCGTTTTCCCATTCCCTATTTCCCTTGTATTTAGTATACCACATCTCAACGTATATGTCGATAGGTTTTATAAAATACCACGAAAAACTGACTTTACCGGTCGGGGACATTTGAAAATGGAAATCCGTTCTTATCGTGCATAAAAACCGCCTGCTGCCGGGCCATCCGCTAAAATAAACCGGGGGAGGACAAGGGGAAACACCTTCAGGTTCAGGAAGTATAATCCTCAATCGCCCGGCGCACCGCCGCCTCATCTTCCAGCTGGATGCCCTTTTGGAGCAGCTCCCGGTCATAGTCGGTCAGCTGGGCGGCCGGGAAGTCAATCGACTGCTGAAGGGTGCCGTTATAGTAGACGGCGAGGCTTTCCCCCTCGATCCCAAGGATATACCCTTCTGCCCCCGTGCCCGCTTCACAGAGGGAGGCCGGGGTCGCGGGGATTTCCTCGGCGCTGCCGCCGTCCCGGTAGCTGCTGACAATAAAGGCCGCCCCGGCCACCAAAAGGGCCGAGAAGGTGACCAGCATGACCGCGGCGGCGGGATGCCGCTTCCGGCCCTCTTCCGCCGCGGTATCCCGGGCGGGTTTTGCCTTCCGGGCGCCGGCCGGCTTTTTCCGCTCGGGCGGGCGGGCCTCCGCCTTCATCATCCCGTCGGGGAGCCGCCCCTTTTCCCGAACGGCGTCTCCGGCGGGAGATGGGGGCGGTGGTGAATCACTGGACGGCGCCTCATTCAGCTCCCGGATAATCCGGTCGGCCTCATCCTCAAAGGGCGGCTTTTCGAGCATTTTCAAAAGCGCTTCGGTTTCCGGGTCAAGGCCCTTTTCTTCGCCCGTGCGGCGGATATTCCGGCAGAGGCCGGAGAGCTCGTCTTCCCGGGAAGGGGTGTAAGCCTGCATCAAAATCCTCTCCTTTAACTTTTGCTGATAAAATTTTGGACAGCGAAGGCGGGGATTATACAACGAAGGGCCTGTGACAGGGGAAAAGTCTTAATTTTTGCTTAAATTCGCTTAGATTTTGCACCGCCCCTTGCTTTTTTCCTTTCCGGCGCTTATACTGATAGTGACAGAGGGAGGGGAAGGAAAACCCCTGCGGTTTCTCTGTACTGCATATTTAGAAGTTTGTCTAAATATAGTGTAAAGCGCCCGGCAATGGGCAGAGAAAGGATGGACACCATGCTTACCATTTCGCACTTTTCCAAGACCTATCCCGGCGGCAAACGGGCGGTCGACGACCTGTCGATGGAGGTCGCCTCGGGGGAGATTATGGGCTTTATCGGCCACAACGGCGCCGGAAAGACGACGACCCTGCGGTGTGCGGCCGGCATCCTCGACTTTACCGAAGGGGAGATCACGATCGACGGCCATTCGATCCGGAAGGAGCCGGTGGCGGCCAAGTCGGCCACCGCTTTCCTGCCGGATAACCCCGACCTGTATGACTTCCTCAAGGGCATCGAGTTTTTAAACTTCATCGCCGACCTCTACTCCATCCCGAAGGACCTGCGGCAGCAGCGGATCCAGAAATATGCCGACGCCTTCGCCCTGACCGGTGCCCTCGGCAGCGCGATCGGCGGCTACAGCCACGGGATGAAGCAGAAGCTGGCCCTCATCAGCGCCTTTATCCGGGAGCCGAAGCTCCTGATCCTCGACGAACCCTTCGTCGGCCTCGACCCGGAGGCGGCCTTCACGATGAAGGGCTTTTTGCGGGACCTCTGTGACCGGGGCGGGGCGGTGCTCTTCTCGACCCACGTCCTCGAGGTCGCCGAAAAGCTCTGCGACCGGATCGCGATCATCCGGGGCGGCAGGCTGATTGAATGCGGCCGGACCGAAGAGGTGGTCGGCAATTCCAGCCTCGAAAGCGTCTTCCTCGAACTGGGGCGGGACGGCGCCCCGGCGGAGAAGCGGGAGGTGGAGTGAGATGGCAAAGCTCTGGCGTCTGGTGCGGTTAAACCTGCGGGCAATGCTCCATTCCCTTCAGATCGGCTCCGGCAAGTCGAAAAAGGCGGGCAAGGTGACCGGTTACGGGGCGCTTCTCCTGCTGGCGGCCCTCGCGGTCTATATCGCCGGGGTGTACAGCTTTATGTTTGCCGCCCTTTTGGGGGAGGTGGGGATGATCGACTACCTGATCCCGCTGATGGCGATCCTCGGCTGCGGCTTATCGGTGGTCATGACCATCCAGGCGGCCTCCGGCTTCATCTTTTCCGGAAAGGACAGCGACCTGATGCTCTCCCTCCCGGTCAGCGCCTTTTCGGTCATGCTCTCCCGGATTACCGCCCTCTACATCGAAAACCTCCTCTTTATCGGCGTCTTCATGGTGACGTCGGGGGTGGCGGCCATCACCCAGGGGGCCGGCGGGGCCGGGTTTATGGCAGCGCTCCTTGTCTGCACCCTGCTGCTGACCTTTCTGACCACCCTGATAACGACGGTAATAGCGTTTGCCGTCTCCTGGCTGACCGCCCATTTCCCGGGGCAGAAGCTGCTGGGCACCCTCCTCTACTTCGCGGTGTTTATCCTCATAATGGTCGGGGCGTTCCAGCTAAACAACGTCGGCACCCTTCTGCTCCAGAATCAGGAGGCCTTTGACAGCCTCCTTTCCAGCTGGCTCCTCCCCTTCGGGCTGATGAAGCGGGGGCTGGCGGGGGATATCGCGGCGGTCCTGCTGCTGGCGGCCCTCTCGGTCCTCCCCTTCCTCGCGATTGTCTGGCTCTTTTCCAGCCAGTATAAAAAGGTCCTCTCGG
The DNA here is from genome assembly GCA_018712425.1 of Candidatus Faecivivens stercoravium. GTDB lineage: Bacteria > Bacillota > Clostridia > Oscillospirales > Ruminococcaceae > Faecivivens > Faecivivens stercoravium. Next base: position 3,669 of record DVHA01000038.1, read on the forward strand.
CCCTCTCCGCCCGGACGGTGCGGAACGACTACAAGCTGGGCGAACTGAAAGCGAGCGGCCAGTTTATGACCCTCTTCCGCCGGGAGGTCAAGCGGTATTTCGGCACCAGCATCTACTTTTTCAACACCGGCTTCGGCGCGGTGACGCTGGTTGTCGCGGCGGCCTTCGCCTGTTTCGGCTACCGGGCGGCTATCCCTTATGTCGAGGCCTTCGCGCCGCTGGTCGGCGGGATGGAGATGGTCTGCGGCCTGGCGGTGCTGGCCATCGGCTTCTTCTCGACCACCATCTGCACCACCTGCGTCTCCATCAGCCTGGAGGGCAAAACCTTCTGGATTCTGAAAGAGGCCCCGGTCAGCCCGAAGACCTACTTCTCCTCCAAGATCGCGGTCAACCTGCTGGTGGCCTGGCCGTCGGTGCTCCTCTGCACGGTGCCGCTGGGGGTTGTCTACGGGGTGGACCCGGTGACCCTTGCGGCATCGGTGTTTGTCCTGCTGGCCCTGGGGCTGCTGGTGGCGCTTTACGGCCTTGCCGTCAACCTTTTATTCCCCAAGATGGACGCCCCGAACGACACGATCGTCGTCAAGCAGTCGGTCTCGGCTTTAATCGGCGCGCTGGGCGGCTGGGTGATCCTGGCGGCGGCGGTCGGCGGGTACTTCCTCTTCGGCAGGCTGATGCCGGTGGCGGGGTATATGGCAGTCTGGGGCGTCCTGTTCCTTGTCCTGTCGGCGGCGGTCTGGGGCTGGCTGTTAAAGGGCGGCGCCAAACGCCTCCGGCAGCTGGATTGACGCCGGATTTTATGCAGGGCGCCTTCACGGCATAAGATGCCGGCCGGGCCGGCCCCGCAGCCATAACAGCTGAATTTATAGCCCATCGCAGTCTGTGATTGCGGTGGGCTTTGCCGCGTTTCGCCAGGGGCAGGCCGGATGGGAAGGTAAAACTTTATTTTTATGCACATCGGCCGCGGAATTGGATTTCTGTAGAAGGATATCGAAAAAACTTTACCGGTGCGGAAAAATGTGTTATACTGACAATTGTAACGGGCCACTGCCCTGCATAAAATAAAAGCGGGCAGGGCGTCCGGCGGGCAGCCGCGGGGGACAAGCCCCGTCCGCGGAAAAATAAATGTTGGGAGAATTTGACATATGCTGCCTATAATCTTCGGCGAATCGAGAATCATCCTGCTGGCGGGGATAGCCGCCGCCTTCCTCTGCTCTTTCCTCGGCATCCGTTTCGGGATGTCCAGCCTGCCCCGGGATGGCGGGCGGAAATTCGCGGTCAACGGCGCCCTCTCCAAGGGAAAGCCCCGGGGGGCGGGGCTGATTTTTGTCGCGGCGTTTACCGTCTGCGGGGTGCTGTTTGTCCCCTTTACGGCGGAAAACCTGATCTATATCCTGCTGGTCGTCGGCGGGATGATGAGCGGGTATCTGGATGACGCGTCGGAAAAGCCCTGGGGCGAGTACAAAAAAGGGCTGATCGACCTGGTTATTGCGCTGGCGGGGTCGTTTACCTATGTAAACTTCAACGGCAGCACCATCCGGATCCCCTTTACCGAGCTGTCGGTCACCCTTCCCCGGTGGCTGTACATCCTCCTCGGGGTGGTGCTGATCTGGACCGCCATCAACGTCACCAACTGCAGCGACGGGGTCGACGGCCTGAGCGGGACGCTGTCAATGATCACAATCGGTTCCTTCTGCCTCCTCTGCCTGGACGTTTCCCCGGACTTTTCCTTCCTCTGCGGGATTATGATTGCCGTCATCCTTGCCTACCAGTGGTTTAACGCCTCCCCGTCCATCCTGATGATGGGGGACGCCGGGTCAAGGGCGATGGGGCTGTTTATCGCCTTCGCGGCAATGAAGAGCGGGAACCCGCTCCTGTATATCCCGCTGGCGCTGGTGACCATCCTCGACGGGGGGCTGGGGCTGCTCAAGATCTCCCTCAAACGGTTCCTCAAGATCTCGATCTTGAAAAACACCCGCACCCCGCTCCACGACCACGCCCGCAAAAACAAAGGCTGGTCGGACCCCCAGACGGTTTACCGTTTTGCGATTATCCAGACGGCGCTCTGTTTTGTCACGCTGGCGCTCTCGCTGTAAAGAGCCGCCTGCCCTGGCCTTCATCTGCTTCCCCCTCCGGCCTATATGCGGGCCGGAGGCTTTCTATTTATATCCGGCCTTATGCCCCCTTCTTTTCCGGGAAGAATCGACTGATTGGATACCCGGACGGGCTTTCGGTTCGGAGATATTGGAAAAAATTCAATAACCTTTTACCGAAAATGCTGTACAACCCCGTCAGATATGGTATACTAAGGGAGGGAAAAGAGACAAGCAGCCCCAATGGGGCTGAAGGGTGTCGGATACACCCGAAAAACGGATGGAAAGGGAGTGCCAAATGTCTGAAGAGATGTATTATCCCAGGGCCGAACATCCGGTCGGCATTGAAAAGCAGCTGCTCGGCAATGCGATCCGGCTGTTCCAGGAACTGGGATATGAAAACGTGACGGTGCAGATGATCTGCGACACCTGCCATGTCACAAAAGGGAGTTTTTATTACCATTACCGGTATAAGGAAAGCCTCCTGATGGAGTATTACCGGATTATGTGCAGCGGGGAACTGACCCAGGTGGTGACGGCGATGCTGTCGGACGCCGACGCGTTTGACCGGCTGTGGCGTCTGTTCCGGTATTACATAGAAGGTTCGGTTAAGCTGGGGAAAGACCTGCTGCACAGCCTTCTGAAGATCAATTTGGACCATGACGGTCTGATCTTCCCGATTAAGCGGGAAAAAATCCTTTCCCGGGATCCTGAATTTATCCGCGTTTACCTGGAAGTGATGCGGGACGGCCAGGAGAACGGCAGCATCCGGGAAGGGGACCCCGCCCAGATGATGGAATATTATATGTGCGGGCTGGTCGGGGCGCTGTCCGGCTGGTGCACCGGCGGGGATGATCCGGAAAAGATGCTCCGCTGGACCTTTGAACAGCTGTACCGCCCGGTTGGAAAGGAAAACAAGAGATGAAAAATAAGCCATTTGACAAATCTGCCCGGCAGGAAAAGTTTTACGCCCCCTTCGTCGCCAAGCCGAAGCCCTCGAAAAAGGAGCGCCAGGCGGCCTTCTGGGCGGAAGAGGACTGGGACGAGGAAGAGGAGGACGAGGAGGAGGATTCCCTCCCCCGCCGGCCCTCCCGCGGCGGCCGGAAGGACGCCCGCCCCGATCCCGGCCGGGAGGTTTTAAACCGCTGCCCCGCCGCCCGGCGCTGTTCCGGCTGCCAGATGGCAAACCTTTCCTACGCCGAGACGGTCCGCTGGAAAAAAGCCCAGGTGGCAAAGCTCCTGGGCAGTTACGGCAGGGTCCGCCCGGTCATCGGGATGGCCGGCCCCTTCCACTACCGCTACAAGGTCCAGACCGCCTTCGGCTACAGCCGCGGGCGGGTGGTCAGCGGCGTCTGGCAGTCGAAGGAAGGGCGGGTCGCACCGGTGGACCGCTGCCTGATCGAGGAAGAATCCGCCGCCGGTATCGCCGCCACCGTCCGGCGGCTGCTGGCGGCGTTCAAGCTCTCCCCCTGGGTGGAGGGCCGGGGCGGCTTCCTCCGCCATATCCTCGTCCGCAAGGGATACGAAACCGGCGAGGTCATGGTGGTGCTGGTGGCGGGGACGCCGGTCTTCCCCTCTAAACATGCCTTTACCGAAGCCCTTTTAAAAGCCCACCCCGAAATCACAACCGTCCTCTTTTCGGTCAACAAAGGGGAGCTGGGCCTGATGCTGGGGGACCGGGAGGAAATCCTCTATGGGAAGGGATACATCGAGGATCAGCTCTGCGGCCTCACCTTCCGGATCTCCCCCGCCTCCTTCTACCAGGTCAACCCCCAGCAGGCCGCCGCCCTCTACACCGAGGCGCTGGCCCTCTGCGGCCTCACCGGGAAAGAGAAGGTGCTGGACGCCTACTGCGGGGTCGGCACCATCGGCCTCATCGCCGCCGGGCAGGTGCGGGAGGTCGTCGGCGTCGAGACGGTGGAACCGGCCGTCCGGGACGCCCGGAAAAACGCCGCCTTAAACGACATCCGCAACATCCGCTTTGTCTGCGCCGACGCGGGCGCCTATCTCACCGAAGCGGCGGAAGCGGGGGAAAAGCCTGACCTCGTCATCCTCGACCCGCCGAGGGCCGGGGCCAGCCGGGAATTTATCCAGGGCCTCCGGAAAACGATGCCGGAGAAGATCCTCTATATCTCCTGCAACCCCGAGACCCAGGCCCGGGACCTGCTGCTTTTAACCGCCGGGAAAAAGTATACCGTCCGGGCAATCCAGCCGGTGGACATGTTCCCCTGGACCCACCACATCGAAAACATCGTCTTTTTGCAGCGGACGGAAGCCGAAAAAACGTCCGCGGAAAAGGTTAAGCCCGCGGGCCGCTCCGTCCCTGCCGCGCCCCGGGCCAAAAAGCCCCGCCAGCGCCCCTCCCGCCGGTCGCAGTTTGCCGATAAGCAGAACCGCGCCTTCGGCCATTCGGGCAAAAAGGGGTAACCCCGGTGCACCTGAAAATTGCGATTGTCGACGATGAGCCGGCCGACCGGGCCTATTTGATGGAATTAACCCGCCGCTGGGGGGAAGCGGCGGGCCACACCCTCCAGCTGGAAACCTTCCCTTCGGCCGAGAGCTTCCTCTTCCAGTGCGAAGCGGAAGGCGGGTTCCAAATCCTCCTCCTGGACATCGAGATGGGCGGGATGGACGGGGTGACGATGGCCCGCAAGGTCCGCCAGGCGGACGACGCGGTCCAGATCATCTTTATCACCGGCTACTCCGACTACATCGCCGAGGGGTATGAAGTGGAGGCCCTCCATTATCTGATGAAGCCGGTGGACGAGGGGAAGCTCTTCTCGGTCCTCGGCCGGGCGGCGGAAAAGCTCCGCAAAAACGAGCGGGCGCTGACCCTCGACCTGGGGGACGAGACGGTCCGCCTGCCGGTCCACAAGGTCCGCTGGGCCGAAGTGCAGGGCAACTATGTGACCGTCCACGCGGAGACCGGCTACACCGTCCGGATGACCCTCGGGGAACTGGAACGGCAGCTGGACGACCGGTTTTTCCGGGTCGGGCGGTCGGCGGTGGTCAACCTCTCCTGCATCACCCGGGTGACCAAAGCGGCAATCTTCCTCTCGGACGGCAGCCAGATCCCCCTTCCCCGGGGCGCCTACGAGAAGGTCAACCGCGCGATTATCAACCAGAGGTGAAACGAAGATGCCTTTCCTGTCCAAATGGATCGACCGCCGGATCGAGGCCTACCAGCGGGAGCTGATCGAAACCCACTACCGGGAAGTGGAAAACATGTACCGGAAGATGCGGGGCTGGCGGCACGACTACCGGGGGCATATCCAGGCGATGAAGGCGCTCCTCTCGGCCGGGGACCTGGACGGCCTCCGGGGTTACCTCGACAAGCTGGACACCGACCTGAACACCGTCGACACCGTCATCAAGACCGGCAACCCGATGGCCGACGCCATCTTAAACAGCAAGATTTCGCTGGCCCAGTCCCGGGGGATCACCGTCAAGGCCGACGCCCATGTGCCGGTGGGGCTGCGGATGTCGGAGATCGACCTCTGCTGCATCCTCGGCAACCTCTTTGACAACGCCATCGAGGCGAGCATGGCCCTGCCGGAGGAAGAGCGGCTGATCCGGGTGTACATGGAGATGAAGGGCACCCAGCTCTACATCTCCTTCACCAACTTCACCGCCGGGAAAAAGCTCCGCAAGACCGGCAAGGTCTACAAATCGACCAAGGGGGAGGGCCACGGCTTCGGCCTTGTACGGATTGACAAGATCATCGAGCAGCTGGATGGCTACCTCAGCCGCAACAGCGAGGACGGCGCCTTCACGACCGAGATTTTAATCCCGCAGGTCTGACCATCCCCTCTACTTTTATTATATATCCAAATTTTTGTTCTGTCAATATGTTTTCCCGTTGGCAGCGGGAATTGGTTTTGTGTTTTTTTGCGCCTGCATCTTGCAAAATCCCCCCAAAAGTTGGATAATAGGGGATATCAAACCCAAACAGAAAGGAATACCGCTATGAAACTGCTGGAAGAGAGAATCCGCCGCGACGGCATCGTGAAAGAGGGGAATGTCCTGAAGGTGGACAGCTTTTTAAACCACCAGATGGACACCGCCCTCTTCAACGAGATGGGGAAGGAATGGGCCCGCCTCTTTAAAGACGCCCCGGTGAATAAAATCCTGACGATCGAGGCCTCCGGCATCGGCATCGCCTGCATCGCCGCCCAGCACTTCGGCGTGCCGGTCGTCTTCGCCAAAAAGAGCCAGAGCATCAACCTGGACGGGGAGATGTATGCCGCCCAGATCGAATCCTTCACCCACAAAAAGGTCTACAACGTCATTGTCTCCCAGAAGTTTTTAGGCCCTGACGACCATGTCCTCATCATCGACGACTTCCTCGCCAACGGCTGCGCGGTGCTGGGGCTGATCGAAATCATCCGGGAAGCCGGCGCGACCCTCGAAGGGGTGGGCATCGCGGTCGAAAAGGGGTTCCAGAAGGGCGGAAAAGAACTGCGGGATATGGGGATCCGGGTCGAGTCCCTCGCGATTGTCGACGGGATGGACGCCGCCACCGGCGAAATCACCTTCCGCTCCCAGGAGAACGGATGACCGGCGGGTTCAGCCCGGAGGGGCTGCCGGAAGCCTTCCTTGCCCGGATGGAGCAGATGCTGGGGGAAGAGTACCCCGATTTCCTCTCCCACTTCTCCCTTGGCGAGCGGCATTACGGCCTCCGGGCCAACAGCCTGAAAATCGGTCCGGCGGATTTTGCGGCCGCCCTGGGAGAGCGGTTCCACCTCTCCCCCATCCCCTGGTGCGGGGCCGGGTTTACCTATGACCCTGAAACCCGCCCCGGGCGGAGCGTCTTCCACGAAGCCGGGCTCTATTACATCCAAGAACCCTCGGCCATGTCGGCGGCGGAAGCGCTCCTGATCCCCGAGGGGACCGGTTTCCGGGTGCTCGACCTCTGCGCCGCGCCGGGCGGCAAATCGACCCAGCTGGCGGCGAAGATGGCGGGGCGGGGGCTCCTTGTCTCCAACGAAATCGTCCCCGGCCGGGCGAAAATCCTTTCCCAGAACCTCGAGCGGATGGGGGCGGCGAACGCCGTCGTCCTGAATGAAAGCCCCGAGCGGCTGGCCGCCTTTTTCCCCGGCAGTTTCGACCGGGTGCTGGTGGACGCCCCCTGCTCTGGGGAAGGGATGTACCGGAAGAATGAAATCGCCCTGACCGAATGGAGCGAAGCAAATGTCCGCCGGTGCGCCGCCCGGCAGGACGGGATCCTCGACTGCGCCGCCCACCTGCTCGCCCCCGGCGGGGAGATGGTCTACTCCACCTGCACCTTCTCCCCCGACGAGGACGAAGACTGTATCCGCCGGTTCCTCACCCGCCACCCGGATTTTACCCTGCTGGACACCCCAGTCCGGCCCTTCTTCTCCCCCGGCCGCCCGGATTTCACCGAAGACCCGGAAGAAGCAGACAAAATGGGAATCGAAAAGGCCGTCCGGGTCTGGCCCCACAAGGTGAACGGCGAAGGGCATTTTATCGCCCGGCTGCAAAAATCCCCTGCCGCCCCGGACCTTTCCCCCGTCTTCCC
>DVHA01000039.1 GCA_018712425.1 Candidatus Faecivivens stercoravium
CGCCTCCCCCAGCTGGTCGGCGCGGGGACGGCCCTCTCCCGGCTCGGCGGCGGCATCGGCACCCGCGGCCCCGGCGAAACCCAGCTGGAGACCGACCGGCGGCATATCCGGCGGCGGATCCAGGCGCTGGAGAGGCAGCTGAAAGAGATGGAAAAAGGGCGGGAGCTCCGGCGCAAGCGCCGCGCCAAGATGGGCGTGCCGGTCATCGCGCTGGTCGGCTACACCAACGCCGGCAAATCCACCCTCCTAAACCGCTTAACCGGAGCCGAAAGCTATGTACAGGACCAGCTGTTTGCGACCCTCGACCCGACCGCCCGGGAACTGCGGCTGCCGGACGGGCAGAAGGCGGTCATCATCGACACCGTCGGGCTGATCGACCGCCTCCCCCACGACCTCGTCGAGGCTTTCCACTCGACCCTTGAGACGGCCGCCGAGGCGGACGTCATCCTCACCGTCTGCGACGCTGGGAGCCGCTACTGCCGGGAAGAGCTGGCAGTCACCGGCCAGGTGCTGGACGAACTGGGCTGCGGCGGCATCCCCAAAATCACTGTCTATAATAAGGTCGATAAGCTCCCCGAAATCCCACCGGACTTCCCGATGGAAGGCCGGCCCCATGCCTATATCTCCGCCCTTTACGGCGACGGGGTCGAAAAGCTGCTGGAACAGATCGCCGGGGTGCTGGCGAAATCGGTCGCCCGGGTGACGCTGATGATCCCCTACTCCGCCGGGCACATCGCCGGGGCTGTCCGCCAGGAAGGGAACGTCACCGCCGAGGAATACACCCCGGACGGCATCCTGCTCACCGCCACCGTCCCCCGCCGGAGCCTGCACCAGTACCGGGCGTATCTGGTGGATGAGTCGGGAAGGGTCGAGGTATAACCCATAGGAAAAGCGGTTCCGGAAAAGGAACCGCTTTTTAATGATATATGCCGTTCCGGCATATGAGGAATGATATACCCTTCGGGTATGATATACGCCTGCGGCGTATGAAGGTAGGCCTGGGGCGGCCTTTGATTTAATTTAAACGGCGCATTCAGGTCTGAAACCTTCTATCCAGCACCAGAAATTCAATCAGCGAAGCGTACCTTCATATTGTCCGCAGGACAATATATCATGGCGCGCAGCGCTATATCACAGCCCGCAGGGCTATATCATATGGCGAATGCCATATATCATTTTATTCAATCACAAAGGTCGAAATCGTCCGGGCGGGCATATGCGTCCGAATCACCTGGCCGTTAATCCGGAAAGCATAGGCGCGGTCCTCGTTCTCCTGGTTGAGAGCGACGACGGCGATGCTCCCGTCGGGGTTAACGGCAGCGGTGACTTCCACATGCTGGTCGCAGCGGCTGAAGCCCATCCGTTTGGCCCCCGGCTGGATATAGCGGGAGAAATGGCCGATATAGTCAAAGATCAGGTTGGTGCGGAAGGTGCCGTCTTCGTTCACGATCATCCCGGCGGCAAAGCCATAGGGGACGTGGCGGGGGCCGCCGTCCTTATCAACGCAGAAGTTCCAGTCGATCCAGTTTTCCATCCCGGCATTCAGGTTGCCGATGATGTCGTGGGCATAGGCGACCGCGTCCTCCTGCTCGACCGTCTCGGGGGTTTTACTCGTGGGCATCCCGAAGAAACCGGCCCGGCCGGGCTGGTGCAGCGGGCAGCACTCCGAGAAGAGGAGTTTCAGGCCGGGGTACTGCTCGGCCGTCATCTTAACCGCCTCGAAGTGGTCGCCGGAATACCAGTGGAAGGCGACGCCCGCCACCATCGGGCGGGTGGTCTCGTCGAGGACGTCCCGGGTCCATTCCAGCACCCGCTCCTTGTTGTGGTCCCAGATGTAGAGGCCGACCTTACCCGCAAGGTCCGCTTTTTCCATCTCGGGGTAGAGGTGGTCCCGCAGGAAGGTCTTCTGCTCTTCGGCGGTCCAGACGCAGCTGTCCCAGTTGGTGGCGGCGATCGACTCGTTCTGGAGGGAGAGCATCGTCACCGGGATCCCCTCATGCAGATAAGCCTCAACCAGTTTGACGAGGTATTTCGCCCAGCTGCCGTAATACTCGGGCTTTAAGCTGCCGCCGTGGTTGCGCTGGGGCTTCGTATAATCGATCGACTCCTGGACGCCGCCGTAGACCGACGCGTCGTTTTTCGGGCGGGCCGGCGGGGTTTTCCACTGGGCAGGCGGGGACCAGGGGCTGAGGAGCACCGAAACCGGGCGTTTGCAGAGGGAAATGGCCTCTTTCAGCGCCGGGAGGATGTACCTAAAGTTCCGAGTCATGTCGAAGGTCTTAAACTCCGGGTCGGCAATCGGGTCTTCGACCGCCTGGTACTCCTCGAGGGAGTAGTCGCAGCTATCCACCGGGACGCGGATGATGTTTAAGTTGTTCCCCTTGTCGGTGAAGAGCAGGTCCATCGCCTTTTTCCGCTCTTCCGGCTTCAGGGTCGAGAGCAGGTAGGAGGCGGTGTCGGTCATTGCGCCGCCGAAGCCGCCGATCGTCTGGTAGGTGATGTCGGGGTAAAGGTTGATGACGCCCGACTCAAGATGCCGGGGCTCGTCCGCCTCCGGCGTAACCGGCAGGTCTTTTTCGACCGGGTAGCCGACGCCGTTTGCCGCAAAGGTTAAGTATTGTTTACAGGTCATTTCATTTGCCTCCTCTGGCAGGTTTTGAGGAATCCCCTTATAACAAATTATAGCACATATAGAGGGGAAAAGCGAATTGTTTTTTGTAAATTTTGAGCGGAACTGCAAAAAATCATAGGAAAAACGCCTTTAGGTACCGCCCCTCCCCCTGCCGGTACGGCGGGGAGGCGGCGATCCCCCGCGCTGCCAGCTCCTCGTTTAATAGGCCGAATACGATATGGTACAGTTCGTTGGCGGTCTCCTCCCGGGAAACGCCGTGGGGGAAAACGCTGAGAGCGGCGTAAAGCCCCGGACGCGCCAGCAGCTCCCCGGCCGCTTCCCCGATGCATCCGGACACGGCCGTAAAAAGCTGCTGCAGCACCGCCTCCGTTTCCCGCCGGTAAACCGGGACGCAGTATGCGCCGCCTGCGCAATACCCAAAATCCTCCAGCAGCCGTAAAAACGGCGGCGCGCAATGGCCGCCTGCCGCAAGCTGTTCCGCCGCATCCAGTATCTGGGACACCGGGCTTTCCCCGGCCGCCGGGCCCAATGCCGCATCCCAGTCCTGCCCGACCTTCCGGTATGCCTCCGGCACCCGTCCTGCCTGCTTCCAGTTAAAAAAGCGGTAAAAATCCAGCCGCTCCCCATCGGCGTCCCCAAAGGACTGCAGCGACCGGCGGCCATCCGACAGCCGGTTGCAGGAACAGAGGAGGCGGTTGGAAAAATGGTTCAGCTCCGGCGCGTCCTCGTATACCGTCAGGATGTAGTCCAGCCCGGAAGGATGCACCCGGGATTCCGCCAGAACCCCCCGGGCGCTTAGATAGTCAAAAAAAGTCCCGTCCAGCACCGCGCCGCAGAGCAGATGGTAAAGGTTCACCTTTTCATCAAAGCCGTTGTCCAGCGGGCAGATAGCGGCATGGAGCGCCGGGAGGGCCGCTTCCAGCCGCCCGGCGAGGGGCGGTATCTCCCCTGCCAAAAAATGGGTAAGGGCACCGGCATCCTCCCGCAGGAACACCGGCGCGTCCAGCCGCAGCCCGCCCGCCTCCACCCGGAATAGCCCCGCCCGGATTAAGCCGTCCACCAGGCCGGCGGAATACCGCACGCAAGCTTCCCGGTATCCCAGCCCGGACGGCCCCGCTTCCAGTACGGCGGACAGGATCCCGTCCGCCCTGTGGCTTAAAAACCGGCGGGGATCATCGCCCGGCGGGAGGCCGGATGGGATGAGATCCCCGTAAAAG
>DVHA01000040.1 GCA_018712425.1 Candidatus Faecivivens stercoravium
CGAGTAAATCTGCGTACATAGCGTTTCCTTCTTTCTTTTCGGATGGGCGGGTTCCCGCCGTTTCTGGGTATGAGGTTATTATACCCCATTCCGGGGGATTTTGCTAGGCAGGAATTTAAATCTTTCATGTAAATTTTCCGATAGGCGGTTTTTAAGGTTTGCCGCAGAATGTTTTCCCACGTAAAAAAGAGGTACCACACGTCAGGTGGTACCTCTCTCTGAAATTGGTGGAAACAACGGGGAGTCGACCTCGCCTGCGGGCGAGGCCAGGTCGCTTCGGTTTGCACAGCAAACCTAGGCTCATGACAGCCCACCGGGCTGTCATTCAGTACCGCTCCCGTTCTCCTCCCCTCGCCTCTCAAACGTTTTCCCACGTAAAAAAGAGGCACCACACATCAGGTGGTACCTCTCTCTGAAATTGGTGGAGGCGAGGGGAGTCGAACCCCTGTCCGAAAGCCTCTCCATCTGAATTTCTCCGGGTGCAGTTGATCCTTTGCATTCCCCGCCCCCGGCGCCGGTCAACAGGCTCCGGAGGAGAGTATTCCCTAATACGTCAGCCCGGCCGGGAAACTCCGTACAGACGTTGGCCACTGATTAGAACCTGACGGGTCCCGTGGTCCCTACCCGTGCAGGCCACGGCTTAAATCAAGCCGCGTAAGCTAAGGTTCTAGAATTAGAGTTAGCGTTTAATTTTAGGTGCGGCGATTAAAGAGCTTCCGCCCGCTCTACCCGCTTAACAGACTTCAAAACCCCCGTCGAAACCTTTACGCCCCCATATTGCCGCCCGGGGCGGCCATGGGCGGAGGTTACCGCTGCCGGATTTTCATCGCCCGCTGGATTTCCCTCGCGGCGTCCCGGCGGGCCATATCCTCCCGCTTGTCGTGGAGCTGTTTGCCCTTGCAGAGGCCCATCTCCAGCTTGACGTGGTTCTTCTTAAAATAAAGGGACAGCGGCACGAGGGTCAGCCCCTCCTGCTTGACCTTGCCGAGCAGCCGCATAATCTCCCGCTTGTGCATCAGGAGCTTGCGCACCCGGAAAGGGTCCCGGTTGAAAACATTCCCTTTGTCATACGGGCTGATGTGCATTCCTTTGACGAAGAGCTCCCCGTCGTCGATCGTACACCAGCTGTCTTTTAAGTTGACGCCGCCCGCCCGGATCGACTTGACCTCGGTTCCGGCCAGTTCAATGCCGGTCTCGAAGGTCTCCAGCACGAAATAATCATGCCTCGCCTTCCGGTTTACGGCGATTACCTTCCCCGCCGCCATAGCAGCGCCCCCTTTCGTATGTGATGTTTGCCCTTCGGGCAAGTGATGAAGTGATGCGCGCTTCGCGCGTGATGCATGGCCCTGCGGGCCACGTGTCGGTGGAGGCGAGGGGAGTCGAACCCCTGTCCGAAAACCTCTCCGCGGGACGGACTGAAAACCCTTCCGGCAGGCATCCGGTATCCGAACCCACTGCCTTTCCGTGCAGAAGACGTTGTGTCTTCCCCACTCCCCCGGCGGTGCTTTTAAATGAGCGAAGCGTACCTTCACGCTGCCCGCAGGGCAGTGCCTCACAGCGCGAAGCGCGCCATCACAGGCCGAAGGCCGGCATCACCCGGCTCCTCTGGAGCCGGACATCACTCACATTGTGACTCTGTTCTCCAGCGCCTTATTCAGCGTCGAGTTGTCGGTGTATTCCAGTTCGCCGCCGACCGGTATGCCGAAGGCGAGCCGGGTCACCTGGATCCCGAGGGGTTTTAAAAGCTTTGCGATATACATCGCCGTCGCCTCCCCCTCAATGGTCGGGTTGGTGGCCATAATGACCTCTTTGACGTCGGTGTCCCGGAGCCGCACCAGCAGCTCCTTGATCTTGATCTGTTCCGGCCCCACCCCGTCCAGCGGGGAAATCAGCCCGTGGAGGACATGGTACTTGCCCTTGTACTCCTGGAGCCGCTCAAAGGCCGCGACGTCCCGCGGGCTTTCGACCACGCAGATGACCGAATCGTCCCGCTTATCAGACGCGCAGATGTCACAGACCTCCTTGTCAGTGAGGTTCTGGCAGACCTTGCAGTTGTGGATGGCCTTTTTCGCCTCAAGGATCGACGCGGCGAAGTCCGCCGCCTGTTCCTGGGGCATATCCAGCACAAAGTAGGCGAGCCTGGCCGCCGATTTCCGGCCGATGCCGGGCAGGGCGGCGAAATGCTCCATCAGCTTCTTTAACGGAAGCGGTTCACCAGCCATCGGTTATCAGTACAGCCCCGGGATGTTCAGCCCGCCGGAGATGTCGTTCATCCGGGTCTCGGTCTCGCTCTCGACCTGGCGCAGCACCTCGTTGACGCCGCTGACGATCAGGTCCTGCAGGTCCTCGATCGCCTCGGGGTCGACGATTTCCGGCTTTAAGGTGATCGAACGGAGGACCTTGTCGCCGGTCATCTTGATCTCGACAACGCCGCCGCCGACGGTGGTAGTGTACTCTTTCGCGTTAATCTCTTCCTGCGCCTTTTCCATCTGCTCCTGCATCTTCTGGGCCTGCTTGATCATCTGGCTCATATTGTTGCGGGGGGCGGAATAGCCCTGGGGCAGTCTTGCTTTCATACGAAACATCCTTTCAAATTCCGGAGCTGTCTCCGGCATTTCTGTCGTTATTCTGCATGCGTATTTCTACGCCCTCCCCCGCGGCGCGGGAGAGGATATCCTGAAAGGCAGACGGGCGGCTTTCCGCCGCTTTCGGCTGCGCTTTTTTGGCGATTCGGAGTTTGTGCCGGCTGCCGAGCTTCTGCTCGACGAGGTCGGCGAGCTTCGCCCCGATGTTGTTGGTCAGGAGCATCCCCCTCAGCATCGGGTTGGGCGAAGAGATGATGACGGTTTTCCCGCTGCGGACGGCGGTTGACCCGTCCATCAGCGAGAAGAGGGCCGGTTCCCGGTTCTCCATCTCCCGCAGCAGCTCCTCCCACTGGGGCAGCGGCTCGGTGGCCGGTTCAGGCGCCGGTTCCGGTTCGGGAGCAGGCGCCGGCCTTACCGGCTCCGGCTTACTTTTAGGCGGTTCCGGCGGCGCGACCCGGACAGGCTGTTCTTCTGGCAGGGGCGTCTCCCGCGCGGCTGCGGCAGGCGCCAACCGTCCCGGCGCGCTGCTGAGGGAAGCGATCAGCCGTTCCAGCTCCCCGATCCGGGCCTGCAAAGCGGCCACATCGGCGCTGGCGGCGGCTTCGGCCTGCGGCTGAACGGCCGGTTTCCCGCCGCCGCCACACAGCCGGATAATCGTCATCTCCAGCTCGACCTTTTTATCCGGCACCTTCCCGAGGGCGGCGGAACAGGCCTGCAAGTCGTCCAGCACCGCGAGGATCCGCTCGGGCGGCGTGCTGTCCGCCTGCTTCCGGAGCCGTTCCAGCTCATCCGGCAGGCAGACAACCATCCCGGAGGGGTCCCGCACCGACCGGCAGATGAGCATATCCCGGAAATGCCCGGTCAGCTCCTCGCAGATCCGGTCGATCTCCTTGGCCCGGTCGTAGAGTTCGGTGACGAGGGTCAGCGCCTTCGCCGTATCCCCCGAGAGGACCGCGTCCGAGAGCGCGAACATCTGCTCCCGCCCGGCAATCCCGGCGGTGTCGGCCACCACCTGGGGGGTGACCTCCGTTTCGGCGGCCATGCACTGGTCGAGGAGGGAGAGCGCGTCCCGCATCCCGCCGTTGGAAAGCCGGGCGATCAGCCCGGCGGCGTCTTCCGTCAGGGTAATCCCCTCTTCCCCGGCGATGTAAAGGAGCCGCTCGGCGCTGTCTTCCGGCCGGATCCGGCGGAAGTCGTACCGCTGGCAGCGGGAGATAATCGTCGCCGGGACCTTGTGGGGCTCGGTGGTCGCGAGGATAAAGAGGACGTGGGGCGGCGGCTCTTCCATGATCTTTAGAAGGGCGTTGAAGGCCGACTGGGAGAGCATATGCACCTCGTCGATGATGTACACCCGGTATTTGCAGACGGTCGGGGCGAAATTCGCCTCATCCCGCAGCGACCGGATGTCGTTTACACCGTTGTTGGAAGCGGCGTCCATCTCGGTGACGTCGAGGATGCTCCCCTCTTCGATCCCCTTGCAGACGGCACACTCCAGACAGGGGTTGCCGTCCACCGGGCCCAGGCAGTTGACCGCCTTCGCGAGGATCTTCGAGCAGGTGGTCTTGCCGGTCCCGCGGGAGCCGGTGAAGAGGTAGGCGTGGGCCACCTTGCCCTCCCGCACCTGGTTCTGGAGGGTGCGGGTGATGTGCTCCTGGGAGATCACGTCGGAAAAGCGCCTCGGCCTCCACTTGCGATAGAGTGCCAGATACACGCGCTCACCTCCCAGTGGCCATCGGATTCCGCCCGCGGCGGATGAAAAAAGTGAAACGGGTTCCATCCGGAACCCTGAGGCTGTCGAAAAAGCGGATAGCCAAAACGTAAAATTCGGCTCTGGCGTTAAAGTGACAAAGAAACGTGCGCAGATTAGAAGTTTAGGGTCAAGCCCTTTTTAAAGGGCTTGCGGGAGTGGAGAGGGCAGAGCCCTTTCCCAGGCGCTCACTTTCCGTACTTCCGAAGCTGACCACAGCTTTGCCGCTTGAAACGAAGCGTGCGCAGCACCCAAAAAATACTTTTTCAGCAAACTGTGGGTT
>DVHA01000041.1 GCA_018712425.1 Candidatus Faecivivens stercoravium
CCGGTGCGGTATAAGGGCGGGGTGCTGCGGCTGTTCGCCGAACACGCCGCTTCCCCGGCGAAGGGCGCGTATCTGGAATATTGAGATTTTGGCCGGACTGCTTTGCAGTCCGGCTTTTAATATGGAATAGCTGCTGCGTAAGCGGGTAAAACCCAGCAGCCGGGATGCTTTGCTCCCGCAGAATAGGAACTATATATGAACGAGTGTCGTCCAGATGCAAAATAACTGTAACGTTTATATGAAAGTCCTTGACGCGTCCTTCTGCGGCGGATACAATAATGGTAGAAAAGTGGCCACTTATGATGCAGCACGCGCCCAGCGGCATGACGATGGAAAGGACGGAGGACGGATGTCAAGACTGATAGGAATCGACCTCGGGACGACCAATTCCTGCGTCGCGGTCATGGACGGCGGCAGCAGTGTGGTCATCCCCAGTGAAACCGGCGCCCGGACGACGCCGTCGGTTGTGGCGTTTATGAAGGACGGCACCCGGCTGGTCGGGGAGGCGGCCAGGCGGCAGGCGGTTTTAAACCCCGCCCGCACCGTTTATTCGATTAAGCGGGAGATGGGGAGCAATACACGGATTAAAATTGACGGCAAGAGCTATTCGCCGCCGGAAATTTCGGCGATGATCCTTTCAAAGCTCAAAACCGACGCGGAAAACTACCTCGGGGAACCGGTGACCGACGCGGTCATCACCGTCCCCGCTTACTTTACCGACTCCCAGCGGCAGGCGACCCGCGATGCCGGGACGATTGCGGGCCTGAACGTCGTGCGGATTGTTAACGAGCCGACCGCGGCGGCGCTGGCCTACGGGGTCGACAAGGAACAGTCCCAGAAAGTGATGGTCTATGACCTCGGCGGCGGGACCTTCGACGTCTCGGTGCTGGATATCCAGGGCGGGGTCATCGAGGTGCTGGCCACCGCCGGCAACAACCGCCTGGGCGGCGACGATTTCGATAAAGCGGTCGCCGATTACCTGGCGGAGGAATTTAAACGGACCTACCGCCTCGACCCTCGGAAGGACCAGACCGCCTTTTCCCGGCTGCGGGAGGCGGCCGAACAGGCCAAGATCGAGCTGTCGTCGGTGAGCGAAACCCATGTCTCGATCCCCTTCCTGATGCAGAAGCGGGGGACCCCCTGCCACCTCGACCTCACCCTTACCCGGGAGAAGTTCGACGAGCTGACCCGGCCGCTCATTGAGGCGACCCTCGGCCCCGTCCGGCAGGCGATGGACGACGCGAAGGTCACGCCGGCGGCACTTTCAAAGGTGCTGCTGGTGGGCGGTTCTACCCGCATCCCGGCGGTGCAGGAGGCAGTAAAAGCGGTCACCGGCAAGGAGCCTTTTAAAGGCATCAACCCCGACGAGTGCGTCGCGATCGGCGCTTCGCTGCAAGCCGGGGTGCTGGCCGGGGCGGTCCACGGCCTGCTGCTGTTGGATGTCACCCCCCTTACCCTCGGCATCGAGACGATGGGCGGGGTCTTCTCGCCGATCATCAGCCGCAATACGACGATACCGGTCAAAAAAACCGCCGTTTACACCACCGCCGCCAACTTCCAGACCTCGGTTGAGATCAAGGTCTTCCAGGGGGAACGGCAGATGACCCGGGGCAACAAACTGCTGGGCAACTTCCGGTTAAACGGCATCACCCGCGCTCCCCGGGGCGTCCCGCAGATCGAGGTGACCTTTGAGATCGACGCCAGCGGCATCGTCCATGTCACCGCCCGCGACCAGGCCACCGGCCGGGCCCAGGACATCACCATCACCGCTTCCGGCAACCTCTCCCAGGCCGAGATCGACCGGGCGGTCGCCGACGCCCGGGCCTACGCCGGGGAGGACCGCCTTCGCCGCCGGCAGGCAGCCGCCCGGGACGCCGCCGAGGCGGTCCTCTATAAGGCCGAGGCCGCCGACCGGAAGTCGATGAGCCGGGAGGAGAAAAAGCGGCTGGACGAGGCCGAAAAGCGGCTCAGAAAGGCCCTCCGCGGCAAGGACGCCGGGGAGATGGAGCAGGCGGCGGAAGAGATGAAGGCCGTCCTCCAGCGCTAAAATGATGAATGATATCCGCCTGCGGCGGATGATAGCCGCTTTGCGGCATGATATATCTTCCTGCGGAAGATATGAAGGTGTCCCTTCGGGACGGATTGAATCAGCTTTCCGGAAAGGTGTGCGGCCGTTTGCCGCAGTTCCTTTCCGGAAAGTTTTTTTAATGAGCGAAGCGTACCTTCATATGCCCGCAGGGCATATATCACAGCCCCGCAGGGGCTATATCATTCCTCATACGGCAACGCCGTATATCATTCTTTATCTTGCCCCCGGGCCGCAAATCGTGTATAATATGGACAATAAAGGAAGGGGGAGCGGCAGATGCTTCAGTTTATCACCGGCGGGTCCGGCACCGGGAAATCCACCCGGATCGGGGAAGAGATGCGGCGGCTCCGGCAGGCGGGGAAGACGGTCTATTACCTCGTGCCGGAACAGTATTCGTTTGAGATGGAGCGGCGGTATTACGCCGATGATATTTTAGTTTACAGCATGGAACGGCTGGCGGACGCCATCTTCCGCCGGTGCGGCGGCCTTGCCGGGGCCTACGCCAGCGATACCGTCCAGCTGATGCTGATGCGGGAGACGCTGCGGGACGTCGGGAATGGCCTCTCGCTCCTCCAGAAGAGCGCTGGGAAACCGGGGTACGCGGCGGGGATGCTCTCCCTCCGGGCGGAGCTTATGCGGGCCGGGGTGGACGCCGCGGCGCTGGAAGAGGCGGCCCGTTCTATCCGCCCGGCGGCAGGGGAGGGGGACGCGCTTCCGCTGAAACTGCGGGACCTGGCGCTGATCTTTGAAGGGTACGGCGCCGCCCTCTCCCGGTCGTTTCTGGACCCGTCGGCCAGGCTTTCGCGGGCGGTGGAAAAGGCGGCGGAAAACGGATTCTTCGACGGGGCCTATGTCTTTGTCGACGAGTACAAGAGCTTCACCGGCGTCCAACTTCAGATGCTCGCGGTCATCATCCGCCAGGCGGAATCGGTCTCCGTCGTCCTCTGCGACGACCCCTCACGCCAGGGGGACGCCCTCTTTGAAGGGGTGCGGGAGACCGCCCGGAAGCTGAAGGGGATCGCCGCGAAGGAGAATATCCCGGTGGCGCCGCCTATTCAGCTGACCGAGCCCCACCGGTTTGCCGCCCCGGAAATCGGCTGGTTCGGGTCGCAGCTGTTTAAACCCGCCCCCGAGCCCTTCCCCGGCCCGGCCCCCGGCATCCAGTGCGCCCAGCTGGGAAACGAATATGAGGAGTGCTTTTTCGCGGCGGCCTGGATTCAGTCTGCCGTCCGGGAAAAGGGGTACCGGTATGAGGAGATCGCCGTCCTCGCCCGGGATATGGAGGCAAGGCGGAGCGGGCTGGAGGCGGCCTTCGACCGGTACGGCGTCCCCTATTTCCTCGACAGCGGCCGGACGGTCGAGTCCTCGCCGGTCATCCGCTGCGCCCTCCACCTCTTCGGCATCATTTTACGGCCCCTCGACCGGGAGGAGGCGCTGATGCTCTTTAAGTGTGGGCTTTTACCGGTCG
>DVHA01000042.1 GCA_018712425.1 Candidatus Faecivivens stercoravium
CCGGAAAAACAAAAGAAGATCATCATCCTGGCGGCTGTCCTGGTGGGCATCGTGACCCTTCCCGGCGGCTGCAATACCCTTTTGGGCGGCAGCCTCTTCAGCGGCGGCTTTCTGGGGCTGCAGCAGCAGGAACAGGCCCCCGCCGAACCGGCCTACCAGTCCCCCCTCTGGGAGAAAGAGGGGCTGGATGCCCACCAGACGGAATACGTGGGCTTCCTGGAAACGGTTTCGGAAAACCGGCTCGCGATTTATGACGGAACCATCCCGGTCATCGAAGACAACTGGCTGGACGAGAACACCGGCTTTAACGAGGAATACACCGACGAGCAGCTGGAAGCCCTCACCACCGCCCCGGAATCGCCCCCGGAGACGGTTTCCGCCGAAGAGACAAAGGAGGACGTCAACACCGCTTTCGCCCTCCTGCGGGGCGGCTACGCGGCCTACGACTACTTTGGCGGACGGAAGGCCTTTAACGATGCGAGGGAGGAAGCCCTCGCCCGGCTGCCGGAGACGGGGGAGGTCAGGGTGGAAACCCTCCAGGACGTCATTCTTTCGGCCCTGAAAGAGGTCGTCACCGACAACGTCCTCTCGGTCGGCGGCCTGACGGCGGTCGAGGACCAGCAGCAGGGCTGGTATGTCCCGGACCTCTACTTCTCCGCCCCCGTGGACGCCGTGACGGACGGGCCGGCAAAGGCTGTCCCGACCATCACCCCGGATGGGGCGCTGGGCTACACCCTCTGCGCCACCGTCACCGGGGCGGAAGCCGGCTCCCTGCCGGAGACCTCCGAAATCGAAGGGGAGACGGTAACGCTTGACTGGCAGCCGATAGACGGCAGCCCCCTCCCTCTGAACCCGATTTCCGAATCCGCCCTGGAAGACGGGACAGTTGTCCTCAGCTCTTCCGGTTTTGAAGCGGAGGATGAAGAAGGCTGGGTGCGGCTTGACGCACTCGGGCAGGCGGGGGCCAGTTTCAGCCTGGAGCCGGTGCTAATCTGGGACTTGCGCAGCAACCATGGCGGCGGAGACGGTTACTTTTCCGACTGGTTCGGCGGTTTTACCGGCCGGTCACCGCTGGTCAAGATGAGCTATGCCGCCCGGATTACCCCTTTAAACCAGAAACTGCTGAATTTCGTCCTGGCTCCCTGGTGGTACGTCGATGGGCGGCAGGGACAGCTGACCCCGCGGAACGGCTTCACCTTCGCGGTGCAGGACGTCTATACCGCCGGGCCCGGGGAAAGCGTCCTCTGCCAGCTGCGGAGCATCGAAAACCTCCTGACGGTCGGCGCGCCGACGGCAGGGGCAATGCTGACCGACAACCCGGTAAGCGCCTACCTCCCCCATTCGGGACTGGAGCTTGTCTGGGGGACGAAAATCCAGCAGCTGGAAAACGGCTGGCTGAGCGACGGCGAGGGGATCCCGCCCGACCTGTGGGTCCCGGCGGAGGAGGCGCTTGCCCGGATCGAAGCGATGATCGGGTATTACGGCCTGCGGGACTGGGGCTCGGCACTCGGCGGAACAACCGAATAAATCAACAAAAAACTCCGGCATGGAAAAATCATGCCGGAGTCAGTTTGTAGAAAAAGTCTTTTTGAGTATTTTTTGGGTGCTGCGCACGCTTCGTTATCAGTGGCAAAGCCGTGGTCAGCTTCGGAAGTACGATAACTGAGAGCCTGGGAAAGGGCTCTGCCCTCTCCACTCCCGCAAACCCTTTAAAAAGGGTTTGATCCTAAACTTTGAATTGCCGCACGTTTCTTTGTAACTTTAACGCCAGCGCCGATTCTTACGTTTCCGTCAAACTTGCTTTTCGATAGTTTCACTCCGGCACGGTAAAAATCATGCCGGAGTTTTCATTTAATCATGGGTATTTACAGCTCGCCCTTCAGCAGCCGCTTCTTCGTCTCCTCAGCGTCGGCGATATAGAGCCGATACCAGGTGATAAAGACGAGGATCGACCAGAGCTTGCGGTAGTTATCCGCCTTGCCGGTCCGGTGGTCTTCCAGCATCTTCAGGGCGGCGTTTTTGTCGATATACGCATCTGCCTTGGAATTTTGGATGATATCCCGCGCCCACTCATAGAGCTCGCCCCTGAGCCAGACCCGCACCGGCACCGGATACCCCAGTTTCGGCCGCATGAAGGTCTCGGGGTTGACATAGTCCTTAAAGGCGTAGCGGAGGATATACTTGGTCGTCCCCTCCCGCAGCTTTTCGTCGACCGACAGGGTCGAGGCGAACTTCCAGACCTCCCGGTCGAGGAAGGGCACCCGCACCTCCAGCGAATGGGCCATCGACAGCCGGTCGCCCTTGACGAGGATATCCCCCCGGAGCCAGGTGTGGAGGTCGCAGTCCTGCATCCGCACCATCGGGTGCTGGCCCTTCGTCTTCGCGAAGATATCGCGGGTCACCTCGGTGTAGCTCTGGCCAGGGTCAAAGGTCTTGAGGAAGGGCTTTTTCTCCTTCTCATCAAAGAGGAAGGCATTGCCGACATACCGGTCCTCCAGTCTGGTCCCGGCCCGGTGGAAGAAGGCTTTCCCCTTGACGCCCTTCGGCCAGATATCCGAAATCCCCCGGCAGGCGGCCTTGAAAATCGCGGGGGCGTTCTCAAACCGGCCGGAAAGCTTGGAATCGAGGTAGAACTTATACCCGCCGAACAGCTCGTCCGCCCCCTCGCCCGAGAGGATCGTCTTGACATAGCGGGAGGCCTCCCCGGCGATCATATAGATCGCGACGGTGGAGGGGTCGGCGACCGGCGAATCGAGGCTCCAGACGACATGCTCAAAGGCGTCCCGGAACTGTTCGCAGGTGCCTTTTAACTTGATATGCTCGACGTTTAGGTGCTTGGCAATTTCGGAGGCGTCGTCGATCTCGGAGTAGGAGGAGACGTCGAACCCGACGGTCAGCGCCTTGATGCCGGGGTTAATCCGGCTGGAGATGGCGGTGACGACCGCCGAGTCGATGCCGGAGGAGAGGAAGGTCCCCACCTCGACGTCGGAGATCATATGGTACTCGACCGACTCGGTCAGCACCTTGCGCAGCTTCTCGGCCTTTGCCTCGAAGGACTCCTTCGACGGGGTCTGGAACCGGTAGTCCTCGTACTGGACGACCTTTTCAATCCCGCTTGCCGACAGCATCATATAGTGGGAGGCCTCCAGCGCCCGCACCTTGCCGGTCATCGTCTTCGGCTCGGGGACATACTGGAAGGTGAAGTAGTTCTGGAGGGATTTTTTGTCCACGTCGAAGCCGCCCATCTCCTCGTCGAAGAGAAACGCCTTCATCTCGGAGGCGAAGACCACCCGGTCCTTCTCCTCCCGGTAGTAGAGGGGCTTGATGCCGAAGGGGTCGCGGCAGACAAAGCAGTTCTTCTCGTCGCCGTCGTAGATCATGATGGCGAACATCCCCCGGAGCATTTTGACAAAGTCGGGGCCGTACTTGCGGTAAAGGGCGACGATGACTTCAATCTCCGAGTTGGTGAAAAACTCGATCCCCTCTTCTTGCAGCGGGGCGCGGAGGTCGCGGTAGTTGTAGATCTCCCCGTTGAAGACGGCGGTGAACCGCCCGTCGGGGGAGGTATAGGGCTGGGAGCCGTGGTCAAGGTCGATGATCGACAGCCGCCTGAAGGCCGCGCAGAAACTGTCCCGGACGATAAAATCGCTCTCATCGGGGCCGCGGTGGCGGATGACGTGGGACATCCGCATCAGCTGTTCTTCGTTGTTGAGGGAGGGGTCGCGGTTAAACATGCCG
>DVHA01000043.1 GCA_018712425.1 Candidatus Faecivivens stercoravium
CGACGGTGTAGAGGGTGGTCCCCGCCTCGCCGACAATGCTCCGGCCGGGCTCCATCAGGATGAAGGGCACCGGGAACTGAAGCGCCGCGGCGGAAGCCCGGATTGCCTCCGAAACCTCCTCCATATAGGCCGCGTAGGGGACCGGGTCGTCCTCGTCGGTGTAGCGGATGCCGTAGCCGCCACCGAGGTTCAGCTCCCCGAGGGTGTGGCCGGTCTCCTGCCGGACATCCGCCATAAACTGGACCATGACTTCCGCCGCCCGGATAAAGGGGGTGACCTCGTGGATCTGGGAACCGATGTGGCAGTGGACCCCCGTAAGGTTCAGCGAAGGGCAGGCGAGCGCCTGTTTGACCGCTTCCATCGCCTCGCCGGTTTCGAGGGCGAAGCCGAATTTGGAGTCGATCTGCCCGGTCATGATGAACTTGTGGGTGTGGGCGTCGATGCCCGGCTTAATCCGCAGCTGGATATTCGGCCGGACGCCGTTTTCCGCCGCGAGGGCAGAGAGGGTCTCCAGCTCCTCGAAGTTATCGACGACAATCCGCCCGACCCCGAGGTCCAGCGCCATCCGCAGCTCCTCCGGGGTCTTGTTGTTGCCATGGAAGACGACCTTCTCCATCGGGAACCCGGCTTTTCCGGCGGTGTAGAGCTCGCCGCCCGAGACAACGTCCGCCCCCAGCCCTTCTGCCTTGGCGATCCGGTACATCTCCTTGCAGGCGAACGCCTTGGAGGCGTAGCAAATCAGCCCCTTCCCGTCGTAAAACCGCTCGACCGACTGCCGGTAAGCCCGCATGGCCGCCCGGATGACCTCCTCCTCCATCACATAGAGGGGGGTGCCGTACTTTTCCGCCAGCGCGACGGCGTCGGCGCCGCCCAATACCAGGTGTCCCTGCCCGTTGACCTTGTGATCCATTCGAATCTCCCTTTCCTTTATTGTTTCTTTCTATTCTGCATCAAAGCCGATATACTCGACCTTAACGTCTTCCGATCCCGCTTCCCCGTCTGCCTCCGGCGCCTCTCTGGTCAGCATCTCAGGGTGTTTGGCGGCAAACTGCACCAGCTGCCCCAGGATTTCCCGCAGCTCGTCCACCCCTTCCCCGCTGAGGGCGGAAAAGGGGATAATCACCGTCCCCTCCGGGTCCCCCGGCAGTTCGGCGGCGATAGAGGCGAGCCGTTCCCGCCGCTGGGCCTGGTTTAGCTTGTCCGCCTTGGTCAGGACGACCACATAGGGGATCTCCATCTGCTGCAAAAAACCAATCATCTGCAAATCCTGGTCGGACGGCGGCCGGCGGATGTCGACCAGCTGGACGACCAGCCCGAGGTTGCGGCGCTCGTCCTTTAAGTACCCCTCAATCAGCCCCGCCCAGCGCTGTTTATCCGACAGGCCGACCTTCGCGTAGCCGTAGCCCGGCAGGTCGACGATGTGGAGCTGGTCATCCAGGTTATAGAAGTTGATGGTCGCGGTCTTGCCCGGTTCGGAGCTGACCCGGGCGAGGGCCTTGCGGCCTAAAAGCTTATTGATCAGCGACGATTTCCCGACGTTCGAGCGCCCCGAAAAAGCCACCTCCGGCAGCCGGGAGACCGGAATCTGCTGCTTGAGGCCATAGGCGGCCTCAAAGGAAACGTTATGGTAGTTCATACTCCCCCCTGTATTCCGGGAATGAAGAATGAATCGTGAAAAACGCAGGATGGAAACGCTCCGCATTTCTTCATTTTATTTTTCCCATTTAAAATCCAAACGGAGACTGCGAAGCAGCCCATCCTTCATTATTCATTTCCCATTATTCATTTATATGTGTTACTGCGCGCGTAACGGCGCCGGTGTCTCCGACCCCGGGATTGCTGCCGGCAGGTCCTCCGGCACCCCTTTGTCCTTCGGAAGGGCCGGGGCAGTGGCCACCGGGCTGCGCTTGATCAGTGCCCGGTCGAGGATTTCACTGACAAACTTAACCGGGACAAAAGCGATATGCTCCTTGACCACCTCGTCGATCTCCTCAAGGTCCTTCTGGTTGTCCCAGGGGATAAAGACGGTCTTAATCCCCCTCCGGTAGGCCGCCATCGACTTCTCCCGCAGTCCGCCGATCGGCAGCACCCGCCCGTGGAGGGTGATTTCGCCGGTCATTGCGACCGAATGGTCGACCGCCATCCCGGAAAGCGCCGAAACGAGGCAGGTGGTCATCGTCACGCCGGCCGACGGGCCGTCCTTCGGGACCGCGCCTTCGGGGGCGTGGATGTGGATATCGTTTTTCTTATAGAACTCGGGGTCGATGCCGTACCGTTCGGCGAAGCTGCGCACCAGGCTGACGGCGATCTGGGCCGACTCGGTCATCACCTCGCCCAGCTGGCCTGTGATCTGGATTTTGCCGGTGCCGGGGAGGATGATCGTCTCGATCTCCAGCATTTCGCCGCCGACCGAGGTCCAGGCCAGGCCGTTGACAACCCCGACCAGGTCTTCCCTCTCCATCGCCGAGTCGATATACCGCGGGACGCCCAGCAGTTCCGCCAGGTTCTTGCCGGTGACCGACACGCTCCCCGCATCCCCCGAAACGATCTTCCGGGCAGCCTTGCGGCAGACGGAAGCCAGTTCCCGTTCCAGCTGCCGGACGCCGGCCTCGCGGGTGTAGCCGTCGATCAGAGCGTAGAGGGCGCTCTTACTGACCTTCAGCATCGAGGATGTAAGCCCGTGTTTTTTCATCTGCTTGGGGAGCAGGTGGCGGCGGGCGATGTGCCATTTTTCCTCCCGGGTGTAGCTGGACATCTCGATCATCTCCATCCGGTCAAGCAGCGGCCCCGGGATCATCCCGGCGTCGTTGGCAGTGGTGATGAAGAGGACGTCCGACAGGTCGAAGGGGACCTCCAGATAGTGGTCCCGGAAGGAGACGTTCTGCTCGGGGTCGAGAACCTCCAGCATCGCCGACGAGGGGTCGCCCTTGTAGTCGGCGGACATCTTGTCGATTTCGTCCAGCAGGATCAGCGGGTTCCGGCTCCCCGCCTGCTTGATCGCGTCGATAATCCGGCCGGGCATCGACCCGAGGTAGGTCTTGCGGTGGCCGCGGATCTCAGCCTCGTCCCGGACGCCGCCCAGCGAGATGCGGACGTATTTGCGCCCGAGGGCCTCGGCGACCGATTTGGCGATCGAGGTCTTGCCGACGCCGGGAGGCCCGACGAGGCAGAGGATCTGCCCCTTGATCTCAGGGGCGAGGGTGCGGACGGCGATCGACTCGAGGATCCGCTTTTTGACCTTCTCCATCCCGTAGTGGTCGCGGTTTAAGATCTTTTCGGCGCGTGCAACGTCGTTGTGGTCCTCGGTGACCGTATCCCAGGGCAGGTCGGTGACCGTCTCAAGGTAGGTGCGGATGACCTGCCCCTCCTGGGACTGGGGCGGGGTGCGGTAGAGCCGGTCGCACTCCCGCAGGAGCTTTTCCTTGGCCTCGTCGGTGATATGCTGGATGTTCTGGATTGCGTCGGAGAAGTACATCGAGTCCTCCATCGGCGAATCCCCTTCGCCCAGCTCGGCCGAGATGACCCGGAGCTGTTCCCGCAGGAAGTAGTCCCGCTGGTTTTTATCCATCGAATCCTTGACCTGGTCGTAGATATCCCGCTCCCAGCCCATGACCGATGTTTCCCGGTCGAGGACGCTGACCAGCATCCCGACTTTGGCCGCGAGGTCGGTCTCTTCCAGCAGCTGCTGTTTGTCCTCCACCTGTAAAAAGAGGCTCTGGACGATCTTGTCGTACATCCCCTTGACCGTCTTCTGGGAGAGGACGGTGGTGATGATCTCTTCGGGCATTTTGGGGATCATCTCGACGTATTCGTCAAAGCTGTGGATCATTGCCCGCATCATCGCCTCCTGCTGGACGTCGTCAGCATCGAGGACGTCGTTGTCATAGAGGCGCTTGACCTCGGCCTGGTAGTATTCGCCGGTCAGGTCATAGCGGACGGCCTCGGCCTTGTAAAGGCCCTCGACCATAATCCGCAGCGAGTTTTTGCCGTTATTCAAAAGCTGGACAATCCGCGCGACGACGCCGACGGCGTAGATGTCGTCGTTTTCCGGTGTCTCAACGGTAAAATCCTTCTGGGCAGCGAGAAAAATCTTTTTATCCTTCCCCATCGCCGCCCGGATGGCCTTCATCGACTGTTCCCGGCCGACGTCAAAGTGGAGGGTCATCGTCGGGAACATGACGATGCCGCGCATGGCCAGCGCCGGAAGGACCTGGGTGATCTCTCTTCCTTCGATTTCCATATCCATTTCCCTTTCTGTCTGTTTGCCCCTTCCGGGAGGGGCGGAAAAATGATTTGAAACGCCGCCGGCAGGTCTTTCCCTCTCCCAGCCACGCGGCGTTTACGATTGTTTTCTATTTTTTAGCAGCGGAAGGAAGAGACTGCCAATTTTATCCGCCTTTTCTTCCGCTTCAAGCTTATTATACTTTATTTTTGCACAAATTGCAACTGGTATTATACGGCGGAAGGCCGCTCCGGCGCAGTATTTACAGCTTTTTCACAACAGGGCCGCCCCATCGGGCGGTTTCCATTTTCCCCCGGGCGGCATAAACTGGAAAGAGAAGGCAGCCGCCCCGCCCGAAAATCCCAGGGAGGGCCCGCCGGATGCGGCGGCCGCCGCCATGAACCGTCCGGCCCCAGCGCCCGCCCTGTTCCGCAACGGATAAACCGCCGCCGTGCTCCATTTAAAGCACGGCGGCGGTTTCAGTTTGTCGAAAAAGTCTTTTTGGAGTATTTTTTGGGTGCTGCTGCACGCCGGTCTTGCTACGCAAGCCCTTAGAAAATTGTTTGCGGGCCGTATGGCATGGCCCGCATTTCGTGCAAAGCACGAAACCACAATTTTCTGGGGTTGGCGTTCTC
>DVHA01000044.1 GCA_018712425.1 Candidatus Faecivivens stercoravium
CGCTGGCCGTCCGCCATTCGCGGAAAACGAAAGCCCGGGCCGCTTCCAAATCCCCCGGCCAGTTCAGCGGCTGGAACCAGCCCAGTCCCCCGGTGCCGGAAGAGCCGAAGCCGGCTCCGCCCCAGGATGAGCAGGAGAAAGGATGAAACCGGATGAAACGGATACGGATTTTGCTTGCCGTCCTCTGCCTCGCAGCTGTCCTCACCGGGTGCGTCGGGGAAGATACCACCGGCAGAGCGGAACCGGTTTCCGCGGCAGCTGAAAGCAGCCAACCTGCCCCGGAAGCGGAAGAACCGGCAGAATCGGAACTGTCCGACCGGATCCCGATGGTCATGGTAAACGGGGCGCTCTATTACGACACCGGAGAGGAGAGCACCCTCGACGGCCGCTGCGGGACCTACGACGGCGAGATTACCACTACCGCCGAGGGGAGCGAAATCCCGTTGGAAGACGGCCAGTCGAATTTCGGCACCGGTTACCCCTACCAGTACACCGGCGAAGGGCAGATCGACCTCCTGATCGACGGCAAATGGATGATTTTTGAGCAGCGGGAAGGTACCGGCAGCCAGGTGCGGTTCGGCGACCGGATGGTCGATGCCGCCGGGCTGTCGGAGGAGACGCTCCAGTGGCTCGACTGGTACAACAGCCTCCCCGCCGATGAACAGCTGAAGGTGAGCGCCATCCCGCCCGACCTGCTGGAAGAAACCGGTATTGCGGGCACCGAAGACGCCGCTGCCGCAGACTCGTAATAACAAACAAAACGCACGCCCCATAGTAAACTTCCTATGGGACGCGCCAGTTTGTCGAAAAAGTCTTTTGGGAGTATTTTTTGGGTGCTGCGCACGCTTCGTTATCAGTGGAAAAGCTGTGGTCAGCTTCGAAAGTACGGGAAGTGGGTGCCTGGGAAGGGGCTCTGCCCCTTCCAGTCCCGCAAGCCCTTTAAAAAGGGCTTGACCCTAAACTTCTGATCTTCGCACGTTTCTTTGTCACTTTAACGCCAGCGCCGATTTCTACGTTTTTACCAAACCTGTTTTTCAACAGTCAGACGCGCGTTCCATGGAGGACTTCCTATGGGACGCGCGTTTTCCGTCAAATGACAGATTATTTATTAAACATGTCCTTCAGCTTATCGGCGAAGGACTTTTTTCGGGGGTTTTGCCGTTCGGTCAGCGACTCTTCAAACTCTTTAAGCTTCGCCTTCTGCTCCCGGGTGAGGCCCCGCGGCACCTCGACGACGACCGTCACATACTGGTCGCCCCGGCCGCGGGAATTCAGCCGCTGGACACCCTTGCCCCGCAAGCGGAAGACCGTCCCCGGCTGGGTGCCTTCCGGCATTGTATAGGCGACCGTCCCGTCGATGGTCGGCACCGTCAGCTCGTCGCCGGTGACCGCCTGGTAGAAGCTGACCGGGATTTCACAGCGGATGTCGTACCCTTCCCGCCGGAAAGTGGGATGGGCCGCCACCGAAACGGTGACCAGCAGGTCGCCCGCAGGCCCGCCGTTCGCCCCCGCGTTGCCCTTGCCCCGGAGGGAGAGGGTCTGCCCGTCGTCGATACCGGCGGGGATGACCACTTCGATGGTCGAAGTGGAGCTCGTCGTCCCCCGCCCGCCGCACTTCGGGCAGGTCTTTTCGATGACCCGGCCGGTGCCGCCGCAGGCGTCACAGCTCCGCTGGGTCGCGATGACGCCGAAGGGGGTGCGCTGCTGCACCCGGACGGTGCCGGTGCCGCCGCAGCTCGGGCAGGTCTTCATCGCGGTGCCGTGTTCGGCGCCGGTGCCGCCGCACTCCCGGCAGGTATCGGTGCGGGTGACCGAGATCTTCTTATTGACCCCCTTGCAGGCCTCCATAAACGAAATGGAAAGCTGTACATGGATGTCACTCCCCCGCCTCGGCGCATTGGCATTCTGCCGGCGTCCGCCGCCGCCGAAAGCCCCGCCGAAGAAGTCTTCGAAGATCGACCCGATGTCCCCCATATCCATATTGCCGAAGCCGCCGAAACCGCTGGCCCCTTCCCCGCCGCCGTAGCTGGGGTCGACGCCGGCAAAGCCGAACTGGTCATAGCGCTGGCGTTTCTGGGGATCGGACAGGACCTCGTAGGCTTCGTTGACCTCTTTAAACTTTTCCTCGGCCGTCTTATCGCCGGGGTTGAGGTCGGGATGGTATTTCTTCGCCATCTTGCGGTATGCTTTTTTCAGTTCGTCCTCGCTGCATCCCTTCTGGACGCCGAGGACTTCATAATAATCTCGTTTATCAGCCACTCGTTACTCCTCCTACCCGCGGCAGACCCGCCGCGGAACAATCCTGATCCCCGCCCAATCGGCGGAAAAATGCCCTTACCACAGCAGAAGGGTAAGCGGAGCTTTTCCGCTTACCCGGCTGCCGCGGCGGCCGGGCCGCCGGGAAAGATTATTTATTGTCGTCTACCTCATGGAAGTCGGCGTCTACGACGTTGGGGTCGCTGCCCTGGGACGCATTGCCGCCCATGTTGCCGCCCATATTGCCCATGTCAGGGCCGGGGCCTGCCTGCTGGCCGCCCTGGGCCTGCTGCGCCTGGTAGAGCTTCTCCGAGAGGGCGTAGAAAGCCTTTTGGACCTCTTCCTGCTTGGACTTGATCAGTTCGATGTCGTCGCCTTTCAGCGCTTCTTTGAGGTCGTTGACCTTCGCTTCGACGTCGTTCTTCTCGGCGGCCGAAACCTTGTCGCCGATCTCCTTCAGGGTCTTTTCGGTCTGGAAGACCATCTGGTCGGCGTTGTTGCGGATGTCGACGGCCTCTCTGGCCTTCTTATCCTCGGCGGCGAAAGCTTCCGCCTCGCGGACCGCCTTATCGATATCCTCCTTGCTCATATTGGTGGAGGAGGTGATGGTGATCTGCTGTTCCTTGCCGGTGCCGAGGTCCTTGGCCGAGACGTGGACGATGCCGTTGGCGTCGATGTCGAAGGTTACCTCAATCTGGGGGACGCCGCGGGGTGCGGGGGGGATCCCATCCAGGCGGAACATGCCCATCGACTTGTTGTCCTTGGCGAATTCCCGTTCGCCCTGGAGGACGTGGATCTCAACCGAGGTCTGGCCGTCGGCTGCGGTCGAGAAGATCTGGCTCTTCTTGGTGGGGATGGTGGTGTTGCGCTCGATGATCTTGGTGAAGACGCCGCCGAGGGTCTCCAGGCCGAGGGACCGGGGGGTAACGTCCAGCAGCAGCAGGCCCTTGACCTCGCCACCCAGGACGCCGCCCTGGATCGCGGCGCCGATCGCGACGCATTCATCCGGGTTCAGGTTCTTAGAGGGTTCCATGCCGGTCGCGTTCTTGACCGCTTCCTGAACCGCGACGATTCTGGTGGAGCCGCCGACCAGCAGGACCTTATGCAGGTCCCTGGTGGTGAGGCCGGCGTCAGAAAGCGCCTGGCGGACCGGGCCCATCGTCGCGTCGACGAGGTCGGCGGTCAGTTCGTTGAATTTCGCCCGGGTCAGGGTCACGTCGAGGTTCTTCGGGGTGCCGGTCTTATCGACGCAGATAAAGGGCAGGGTGATCTGGGAGGTGGTGACGCCGGAGAGGTCGATCTTCGCCTTTTCCGCCGCGTCTTTCAGACGCTGCATCGCCATCTTGTCGTTTCTGAGGTCGACGCCGTCGGAAGCCTTGAAGCCCTCGACCAGCCAGTCGATGATCCGCTGGTCAAAGTCGTCGCCGCCCAGGTGGTTGTTGCCAGCGGTCGCGAGGACTTCCTGGACGCCCTCGCCCATCTCGATGATCGAGACATCGAAGGTGCCGCCGCCCAGGTCGTAGACCATGACCTTCTGGTCGCCTTCCTTGTCGGCGCCGTAAGCGAGCGCCGCCGCGGTCGGTTCGTTGATGATTCTCTTGACGTCAAGGCCGGCGATGTGGCCCGCGTCCTTGGTCGCCTGGCGCTGGGCGTCGGTGAAGTAGGCGGGGCAGGTGATAACCGCTTCGGTGACCGGCTCGCCGAGATAAGCTTCGGCGTCGGCTTTCAGCTTCTGCAGGATCATCGCGGAAATCTCCTGAGGGGTGTAGCTCTTGCCGTCGATCGAGACTTTATAGTCGGAACCCATATGCCGTTTGATCGAGGAGATGGTCCGGTCGGGGTTCATAACCGCCTGCCGTTTTGCGACGGCGCCGACCATCCGCTCGCCGTCCTTCGAGAAGGAGACGACAGACGGGGTTGTACGCATGCCTTCGTGGTTGGTGATGACAACCGGCTCGCCGTTTTCCATGACGGCGACGCAGGAGTTGGTCGTACCAAGGTCAATACCAATGATTTTTCCCATAAATAATTCCTCCAATTGTATCTCTGTTTAACAAGTGGTTTTGCGAAATGGATGTTTTATCTGAACAGCCGGCTCACGGGTTCGCGACGGCAACCATCGCATGGCGGATCACCTTGCCGCCCAGCGTATAGCCTTTCTGCATGACCGACGCGACGACGTTTTCGCCGAGCTCGGGGTTTTCCACACGGCTGACAGCGTAGTGGAGTTCGGGGTTGAAGGGCTCGCCCTCCGCCTTGATCTCCTCGACGCCCATTTTGGTGAGGATGCTGTTCATGTTGTCGTAGGTGAGCTTGACGCCCCGCAGGAACTCTTCGTCGCTGCACCCGATGCTGAGCGCCCGCTCGAGGGTATCCAGAACCGGGAGGAGGTCCGCGATGCATTTGACTTTGGCGGCAAGGCCGATCTCTTCCTTTTCCTTGGTCGTCCGCTTGCGGTAGTTGTCAAACTCGGCGATCTTGCGCAGCAGCTGGTCTTCCAAAGACTGGACCTTTTGCTGCAGTTCCTCGGCCGTCGGGCCTTCCGGCGCCTTCTCAGCCTCCGGCGGGGTTTCAGAAGCCGCCGCGGCCTCCCCTGCTTCAGGGGCGGAA
Organism: Candidatus Faecivivens stercoravium; assembly: GCA_018712425.1. Taxonomy (GTDB): domain Bacteria; phylum Bacillota; class Clostridia; order Oscillospirales; family Ruminococcaceae; genus Faecivivens; species Faecivivens stercoravium. Next base: position 4,867 of record DVHA01000044.1, read on the forward strand.
GTTTCGGCCTCCGGGGCCTGGCCCTCAGCCGTTTCCTTTTCCTGCTCCTTCACCTCCGGCTGGACCTCAGCCTGTTCGTTCGGGGCCTTTTTTTCATCTTTTTTATGCAACACGGAATCCTTCCTTTCTTTTCCGATCTTGGTCTATCTTCTACAGCCTGACGATCTTGCCGCCCCGGCTGCTCCCGTCCGGACGGGCCGGTTTGGAGCGGTCCTCCTCGAGGCCGTCGGTCAAAAGCCTTGTGACGGTATCGGCCAGGTACTCGACCACCGGGATCACCCGGCCGTAATCCATCCGCCGGGGGCCGATGACGCCGAAGTACCCGAGAATCCCGCCGGCCTGGCGGTAAGGGGCGATAATCAGGCTGGAATTTTCCATCGAGAGCCCGCCTTTCGAGCCGCCGAACCGGATGGTCAGGCCGCTGGGGTCGGAGTCGAGCAGCAGGGCAATCCGCTGCTTTTCATCCAGGAGGAGGGTGAAATCTTCCGGCTTTAAAATCCCGTGGCGGAGCAGGCTTGCCTCGTTGTGGATGGTGACCTGTTCCTGCTGGAGGCCCCGCGTAATCGCGTAGACGCTGTAGAGGAGCGGCACCAGCCCGACGTTGTAGCTTCCAAGCCCCAGCCCCAGCTCGACGATCTTCTCGTTGCTGAGCGCCTCCACCCGGGTGCCGACGACGTTCTCCCGGATAAACCGGACGAAAAACGCCTTCTGCTCGGGGGTGAGGTCCAGGTCAAGCCTTGTCACCCGCGTCTCAACCGTGCCGCTGGAAGTTGCCATCAAAAGGGCGTACAGCCTGCGGCCGATGGGGATGACGTCGACTTTGGTGATAATCGCTTCGTTCATCCGTCCGGTGGCGCTGACACTGGCGCAGTCGGTCATCCGGGCCAGCAGCTCGGACGCCGTGTTGATGAGCGCCGCCGGGTTTAAGTCGCCGCGTACCAGTTCCGAGTCGATCAGTTCCCGGTTCGCTTCCGAAAGGGGCTCCCGCCGCATCAGCTGGCTGATGTAGAAGCGGTAGCCGCGGCTGGTCGGGATCCGGCCTGCGGAGGTGTGCGGCTGGTGCAGGTATCCCATCTGTTCCAACGCCGCCATATCGTTGCGGATGGTGGCAGAGGAGACATCCCGCAGGTACTGATCGGCGATTACCCGGGAGCCGACCGGCTCCCCCCGTTCAATATACAGCTCGATGACCGTTTTCAGGATCACGAGCCTTCTCATATCTCCCTTCAAGGGTATTCACCGCCTGTCCTTATCCTGCCGCCCCGGGACGCGGCAAAGCCGGGAGCGGAGCGGTATTTTGTGAACTTTCTTTGTTAGCACTCTACATCTCTGAGTGCTAAATATAATGTACCACGTCTGGCACTCAATGTCAAGACCTTTTTGCGAAAAAATTGAAAAAAATTTCCGGCGGGCTGGCACTCGGGGTGGAAAAGTGATAATTTTGCCCGACGCCGCGCCGGCTTCCCCTTTTACCGCGCCCTTCAAACCCTTTTCCGGCCATTCCCGCCCAAAATTCCACGGAAATCAATTTTTGTCTTTAAGCATTGAATGTTTATTTCGCTGTCCTTAAGGCAGCGACCAAGGGTTCCCCTTGGATGGGACCA
>DVHA01000045.1 GCA_018712425.1 Candidatus Faecivivens stercoravium
CCGAAATATTTAAACATCCGCAAGCAGTCGGAGACGATCAAGGGCCTCCAGGCGGCGGCTAAAAAGTCGGATAAAATCTACCTCGCGACCGACCCGGACCGGGAAGGGGAGGCGATCAGCTGGCACCTCGCGAACATCCTCAAACTGGACACCGACGACGCCAACCGGGTCACCTTCAACGAGATCACCAAGTCCGGCGTCAAAGAGGGGATGAGCCACCCCCGCAAGCTGGACATGGACCTGGTCAACGCCCAGCAGGCGAGGCGGATTTTAGACCGGATCGTCGGCTACAAGCTCTCCCCCTTCCTCTGGAAGAAGGTCCGGCCGGGTTTAAGCGCCGGGCGGGTCCAGTCGGTCACCGTGCGGATGATTGTCGACCGGGAGAACGAAATCCGGGCCTTTGTCTCGGAGGAGTACTGGTCGGTCGAGGCGAGGCTCACCCCCCAGGCCTCCAAGTCCAAAAAGGGCTTTGTCGCCAAACTTTACGGGGTCGACGGCAAAAAGCTGGAATCGATGGAACTGAAGACCAAGGCGGACGCCGACCGGATCCTCGCCATGCTGGAAGGGGCCCAGTACCAGGTCACCGGCCTGAAAAAGGGCATCCGCAAGCGCTCGCCCGCCCCGCCCTTCACCACCTCCACCCTCCAGCAGGAGGCCTCCCGCAAGCTCAGCTTCCAGTCGAGGCGGACGATGTCGGTCGCCCAGACCCTCTATGAGGGCGTCGACCTGCCGGAGCTTGGGGCGGTGGGCCTGATCACCTATATGCGTACCGACTCGTTGCGGATTTCCGACGAGGCGGCGGCCGCCGCGGCCTCCTATGTCGAGGAGACCTACGGCAGGGACTACCTCCCCGCCTCCCGCCGGGTCTACAAGACCCGCGCCGGTGCCCAGGACGCCCACGAGGCGATCCGCCCGACCATGTTAAACCTCCCGCCCGCCGCCGTCAAGGAGAGCCTCACCTCCGACCAGTATAAGCTCTACAAGCTGATCTGGGACCGGTTTATCGCCTCCCAGATGGCCGACGCCGTCTACGACACCGTGACCGCCGATATCACCGCCGGGCGCTGCCTCTTTAAGGCCAGCGGCTTCTCGGTCAAGTTCGACGGCTTCACCGCCCTCTATGTCGAGGGGAAGGACACCGACGAGGCGAGGGAAGGCACCCTCCCGCCGATGGAGCAGGGGGATATCCTCAAGCTCCTCGAGCTGACCGGCAGCCAGCACTTCACCCAGCCCCCTGCCCGGTACACCGAGGCGTCGCTGATTAAGACGCTGGAGGAAAACGGTATCGGCCGCCCCTCCACCTACGCGCCGACCATCTCGACCATCCTGACCCGCGGCTATGTCGAGCGGGAAGGGAAGGCTTTAAAACCCACCCAGCTGGGGGAGATCACCACCCAGCTGATGACCGAGCACTTCGCCCAGGTGGTTGACCCCGGCTTCACCGCCCAGATGGAAGGGGACCTCGACCTGGTGGGCGAGGGGAAAAAGAGCTGGGTGCAGACGCTGCACGAGTTCTACGACGACTTCTCCGGGACCCTCTCCAAGGCGGAAGAGGACATGAAGGACGTCTTCATGAAGGTGCCGGACGAGGAGACCGATATCGTCTGCGAGAAGTGCGGCCGGAAGATGGTCATCAAGACCGGCCGGTACGGCAAGTTCCTCGCCTGCCCGGGCTTCCCCGAGTGCCGCAACACCAAGACCCTCGCCCCCGAGATGCCGGGTGAATGCCCCAAGTGCGGCGGCAAGATCCTCGAGAAGAAGTCACGCAAGGGCAAGAAATTCTACGGCTGCGAGCACAACCCCACCTGCGACTTTATGAGCTGGGACCCGCCGATTGACGAGAAGTGCCCCAAGTGCGGCAAGACGCTCCTTAAAAAGGCCGGGCGCGGCGCGAAGATCTACTGCTCGAACGCCGAATGCGATTACGAGCGGCCGGTGGATAAGGATAAAGAGTAAAACGCCGGATTCGGCTTGCTGTCTGAAGTAACGAACGAACTGGGTCAGTCAAAAGTTTAGGGTCCAGCCCTTTTTAAAGGGCTGGCGGGAGTGGAGGGGGCAGAGCCCCTTCCCAGGCAGATACTTTCCGTATTTCCGAAGCTGACCACAGTTTTGCCACTGATAATGAAGCGTGCATAGCACCCAAAACATAATCGAAAGAAAAAGGAGTACCCCATTGGATAAAAAAGCGGTTGTAATCGGCGGCGGGATGGCCGGGTGCGAGGCGGCGCAGATCATCGCCTCCTACGGCATTGATGTCGACCTCTATGAACAGAAGCCGGCCCGGTTCTCCCCGGCCCACAAGAGCGAAGGGCTGGCGGAGCTGGTCTGCTCCAACTCCCTTAAAGCTTCCCGGCTGGGTTCGGCCTCGGGGCTTTTGAAGGAAGAGATGCGGCTGATGGGGAGCCTCCTGGTCCCGGCGGCGGAAAAGACGGCCGTCGCGGCCGGCGGGGCGCTGGCCGTCGACCGGGAGCTGTTCTCGGCGGCGGTCACCCGGGCCGTTTCGGAAAACCCCCGGATCCGTCTCCACCGGGAAGAGGTGGACACCCTCTCCTTTGACTGCCCGGCGGTTGTGGCGACCGGGCCGCTTACGAGCGATAAGATGGCCGAAGCCATCGGCCGGCTGACCGGCGAGGAATCCCTTTCCTTCTTCGACGCGGCTGCCCCGATCGTCTCGGCCGAGTCGGTCGACCGGTCGGTCGTTTTCGCCGCCTCCCGGTACGGGCGGGGGGAGGACGACTACTTAAACTGCCCGATGAACAAAGAGGAGTATGAGGCCTTCTTCGACGCCCTCGTCCACGCCGAACAGGCCCCCCGCCACGACGTCGACGAGAAACTGAAAGTCTACGAGGGCTGCATGCCGATCGAGGTGATGGCCCGCCGCGGCCCTGACACCATCCGCTTCGGCCCCTTAAAGCCGGTCGGCCTCCGGGACCCCCGGACGGGGCACCGGCCCTGGGCGGTCGTCCAGCTGCGGAAGGAGAACGCCGCCGGGACGATGTATAACCTCGTCGGCTTCCAGACCAACCTCAAATGGGGGGAACAGAAGCGGGTCTTCTCGATGATACCCGGCCTCCAGGACGCCGAGTTTGTCCGCTACGGGGTCATGCACCGGAACACTTTCCTCAATTCCCCGAAGCTCTTGGGCCCGGACTTCCGGCTGCTCGGAGACAAAACCGCGAACCCCCTCTGGTTCGCCGGGCAGATGACCGGCGTCGAAGGGTATATGGAGTCGGCGATGAGCGGGCTGGTGGCCGGGCACGCGCTGGCGCGGGAGATGCTGGGGCTTGCCCCCTTCGCCCTACCGGAAGAGACGATGTGCGGGGCGCTTTGCCGCCATGTCTCCACCCCGAACGCCGATTTCCAGCCGATGGGGGCGAATATGGGGCTCCTGCCGCCGCTCCCCGAACGGGTGCGGGACAAAAAGCTCCGCTACCTCCAGACGGCCGAGCGGGCGATTAACGCCCTGAAAGCGGAGCTAGCGGAAAAAGATTTCACCGGCTTTTTCGCCGCCAGCGAGGCGCATCTCCGGCAGCAGGCGGAAGAACAGGCGTAACGCCCCTCCCGAGAAGAAGGATCCATGCCCTGTAACGGGGTTTTTACAGCAGAAAGGATGAGGCAGAGATGAAAATTATCGTAGACGGCTTCGGCGGGGACAACGCGCCCATAGCGGTATTGGAGGGCTGCGCGGCGGCGGTGAAGGAATACGGCGTCCAGCTGATTGTCACCGGTGACGAAGAAAAACTCCGCAAGGCCGCGGCCGAGCGGAACATTTCCCTCGACGGGATTGAGATTTTCCACGCCCCCACCGTCATCACGATGCACGACGACCCGGTCTCCCTCTTAAAGGCCAAGTCCGACTGCTCGATGGCGGCGGCCTTCAAGCTCCTCAAAGAGGGGAAAGGGGACGCCTTCGTCAGCGGCGGCAGCACCGGCGCGATCGTCGTCGGGGCCAACTTCATCATCAAGCGGCTGAAAGGGGTCAAACGGGCGGGCCTCGCCACCGTCATCCCCACTATCAAAGGCTGTTACCTCCTGATGGACGCCGGCGCGAACCTCGACTGCAAGCCGGAAACTCTCCTCCACTTCGGCATTATGGGCAGCGTCTACATGAACAAGGTCATGGGCATCCAGAACCCGAAGGTCGGCCTTGTCAACGTCGGCGCTGAGGACACCAAGGGCGGCGACCTCCAGAAGGAAGCCTATGCCCTCCTCCAGAAAGCCCCGATCAACTTCACCGGCAACGTCGAGGCGCGGGATATCCCCGCCGGGGAGGTGGACGTCGCGGTCGCCGACGGGTTTACCGGCAACGTCGTCCTCAAACTGACCGAAGGGCTGGGGTCGATGTTCTCCAAAAAGATCAAGGAGATGTTCCTTTCCGGCACCACCGGCAAACTGGCGGCGGTCCTGATGATGAATAAGATCAAGGACTTCAAGAAGGCGATGGACTACACCGAGTACGGCGGCGCGCCGCTCCTCGGCGCCGCCCTCCCGGTTATCAAGGCCCACGGCAGCAGCAACGCCTACGCCTTCAAGAACGCCATCCGCCAGGCCCGGGATTTTGTCGCCGGCGGGGTCAACGGGGAAATCCAGGCTTCGCTGCAGCAGCTGGCGGAGAAGGCCGCCGCAAACGAAGAATAATAATCCGGCAGACCCCATGTCCGGCGCCGCAGTCCGATTTGCGCGCCACGGGGCGAAGTAAAAAGTTTAGGATCGACCCCTTTTTAAAGGGGTCGCGAGAATCCAAGGAGCAGAGCTCCTTGGCAGGCGCTCACCCTCCGTACTTCCGAAGCTGTCCACAGCTGCTTTATTTATCAGCGAAGGGTGCGCAGCACTCAAAAAATAATCCCAAAACAGTAAATCCGACGTCTTCTCAGACGTCCGGTTTCTCAACCATCTGGAACCACCTGCCCGGTGGCTGAGAAACCGCCGAACAGGAAAGGAAGGACAAGCCTTGAAAGATTTTGTGCATAAAGAAGACCTCGCCGAACTTCAGGAGAAGATCGGCTACACCTTCAAGCGGGAAGCTTACCTCGAACAGGCGCTGACCCATTCCTCCTATGCCAACGAAGGGCATAAACACCTGCGCAACAACGAGCGGCTGGAATTCCTCGGCGACTCGGTTTTGTCGGTGATCGTCGCCCGTTACCTCTTTTTAAACTACAAGGACCTCCCCGAGGGGGTGCTGACCAAGATGCGGGCAAGCCTCGTCTGCGAAAAAGCCCTCGACGTCTTCGCCGGGGAGCTGGGGCTGGGGGACTACCTCCGGCTGGGCAAAGGGGAGGAGATGACCGGCGGGCGGCAGCGCCCCTCGATCATCGCCGACGCCTTTGAGGCGCTCTTGGCCGCCATCTACCTCGACGGCGGCTATGAGGAGGCCCAGCGGTTTGTGATGCGGTTCATCCCGGGGCATATCGACATCGAAAAGTCCAGCCCCCTCTCCGACTACAAGACCGCCCTCCAGGAGATCGTCCAGCAGAACAAGGAGGAGAAGGTCTCCTACCGGCTGGTGGACGAGCATGGCCCTGACCACGCGAAGGTCTTCACCTCGGAGGTGCTTTTAAACTCCAACGTCATCGGCACCGGCACCGCTTCCAGCAAAAAACAGGCGGAACAGAACGCCGCGAAAGAGGCGCTGCGGCTGATGGGCTACGACCTCTGATGGGGAGGCCTGGACGGCGGATTGTCCCGCTGTTTATCCCCCACGAGGGATGCCCCCACGCCTGCTCCTTCTGCGACCAGCGGGCGATTTCGGGCGAAGAACGGATGACCCCCGAAAAGGCGGCGGAGGAGCTGCAAAAAGCCTTTTCCATCCCCCAGCCGGACGGGGCGGAAATCGCCTTCTTCGGCGGGAGCTTCACCTGCCTGCCGCCGGAGCGGATGAAAGCCTACCTCGACACGGCTTTGCCTTACCTCGAGAGCGGCCAGGCGGAGAGCCTCCGCTGCTCCACCCGCCCGGACGGGATTTCCCCTGAAATCCTGCCGGTGTTGCAGGCTTACCGGATGCGGACGGTGGAGCTGGGAGCCCAGAGCTTTTCGGATAAAGTCCTTTCCCTCAACGGCCGGGGGCACACCGCCGCCCAGATTGAATCCGCCTTTACCCTCCTGCGGGAAAACGGCTTCACCGCCGGCCTTCAGATTATGACCGGCCTCCCCGGCGAGACGGAAGAAGACCTCGCCCTGACCGTCGAATCGGTCTGCCGCCTCCACCCTGACCTGCTCCGGATCTATCCCACCGCCGTCATCCGCGGCACCCCGATGGCCCGCTGGATGGCGGAGGGGAAGTTTACCCCCAAAGGGACGGAGGAATCGGTAGCCCTCTGCGCCCCGATCCTCGCCCGGATGGAACGGGAGGGGATCCCGGTCATCCGGGTGGGCCTCCACCCGTCGAAGGAGCTGCAAGACCAGGTGGTGGGCGGCTGCTATCACCCGGCGTTTAAGGAACTCTGCCTTGCCCGCATCTGGCGGGACAAGGTGGAGACGGTGCTCAGACGGTTCCCCGCCGGGACCGGCGCGGTACTGCACGTCCCGGCGCCGCAGCTCTCCCAGGCGGTCGGGCAGAAGCGGGCCAATATTGCCCATTGGGCGGAAATCGGCTACCCGGTGCAAGTGGTCCCTGATAACGGAACAGAAGCTTTCCTGACCATCGGCACCCAAATATACCTGTTGCGCAGCGACCATTCCATAATCCAATACTAGTGCAGCCACGAGAGGAGCAAAAACCGGATGCGATTGCGTTCCCTTGAGATCCAGGGGTTTAAGTCCTTCCCGGACAAGACCAAAATTGAATTTGACGAGGGGATGACCGTCGTCGTCGGCCCCAACGGCAGCGGCAAGAGCAACATCAGCGACGCGATCCGCTGGGTGCTGGGGGAGCAGTCGACCAAGGCCCTCCGGGGCGGCAAGATGGAGGACGTCATCTTCGCCGGCACCGCCGCCCGCAAACCGCTGGGGATGGCGACCGTCTCCCTCACCTTCGACAACACCGACCGCACCCTCCCGGTGGAGGCGGACGAGGTGGCGATCACCCGCCGGTATTTCCGCAGCGGCGAGAGCGAATACCTTGTAAACGGCAAGCCGGTGCGGCTCCGGGATTTGAGCGAGATGCTGATGGACACCGGCCTTGGCCGGGACGGCTACTCGATGATCGGCCAGGGGCGGATCGCCGAGATCATCTCCGCCAAAAGCCGGGAGCGCCGGGAAATCTTCGAAGAGGCCGCCGGCATCGCCAAATACCGCTTCCGTCGGGAAGAGGCGGAGCGGAAGCTGGAGCAGGCCCAGGAAAACCTGCTGCGGCTCTACGACATCCTCTCGGAACTGGAAGGGCGGGTCGGGCCGCTGAAGGAGCAGGCCGAAAAGGCGGAGCGGTTCCTCGCCCTGTCGGAGGAGAAAAAGAAGCTGGAAATCAGCTTGTGGCTTTTGCAGCTGCAAAAACTCCGGGAGGACTTAAAAGAGCAGGAAAACCGCTGCCTCATCGCCAGGGGCGAGGACGAGCGGCTGAAAAACGAGGCCGACCGGCTGGAACAGCAGATCCAGGAGGCGTACGACCAGACCCGGGACTGCCTCACGAAGAGCGAGGAGTACCGCCAGATCCGGGAAAACCTCCAGAACCGGATTGCCGCCGGCAAATCGGAGATCGCCGTCCATGAAAACGAGCGGACCCACGCCCTTCTGGAACAGAAGCGGCTGCGGGACGAGCTGGCGGGCGGCGAAGCGGCGGAAAAAGCCGGGGCCGCCGCCATCTTCGAGGCACGGAAAAAGCTCCAGACCCTCCGGGAAAAGCTCCAGGAACTGGAACGGCAGGAGCAGGAGGCGAAAGCCCAGGCCGAAGCGGTCGCCGACGCCGGCAAGAGCGCCGGGGACGAAGCGGCCGCCCTGCAGGCCAGACTCGCCCAGTGCACCCTCGACATCTCCCGCTTTACAATGGCCATCACCGCCGCCTCCCGCAGCGAAGCGGAGCAGCGGGACCGCCAGGCGGCCGATAAAGAGGCATTGCGGGAGGCGGAAGGGAAACTCGCCGCCGAGACCGGCTCCCGGGCGGAGTTAAACGGGCTGCTGGATGAAATCCGCGGCAAGCGGGAAACCCTCCAGAACACCCTCTCCGGCTACCAGTTAAAGCTCCAGTCCCGGCGGGAAGCGGCCGACCAGATCCACCGCCAGGTGCAGGACCTCGAGCTGGAGGAAAAGGGCAAGCTCCAGCGGGCCAGCCTGCTGCGGGACCTCGAAAGCCATATGGAGGGCTTCAACCACTCGGTCAAGACGGTCATGGGCTGGAAACAGCGGGGCCAGATGGACGGCGTCCACGGGACGGTGGCGGGGCTCATTGAGGTGCCGGAAAACTACGCCGTCGCCATCGAGACCGCCCTCGGCGCGGGGCTCCAGAACATCGTCGTCGAAAACGAGGAGACCGCCAAATCCTGCATCCGGCGGCTGCAGCGGGAACGGGCCGGGCGGGCCACCTTCCTGCCGCTGACGGCGGTCAGAGGGAACCTGTTAAACGAACCGGGGCTTATCCATGAACCGGGCTTTGTCGGCATCGCGTCAGAGCTGGTCGGGGTTTCCGACCGGTATAAAGGGGCGGTGCGGTTCTTACTCGGGCGGATCGCGATTGCCTCCGATCTCGACACCGCCGCCGACATCGCCAAAAAATACCGCTATAAATTCCGGATTGTGACGCTGGACGGCCAGCAGATCAACGCCGGCGGCAGCTTCACCGGCGGCAGCGCCGCCCGCAGCCAGGGGATCCTCTCCCGCCGCGGCGAGGCGGAGGCCCTGAAGCGGGAGGCGGACGCCATCCGCGCCCGGAAAGAGGCGGCTTCCCGGAAGGAAGCGGCCGCCCGGCAGGAGCTCCAGACGCTCACCCAGCGGCTCGAAGAGGTGCGGGAAGAGCTGATGGCGGTCAGCGAGGACCTCGTCCGGTTCGAAGGGGAACTGGGCCGGGCCAAGGACGAGATCGAATCGGCCGCCGCCCGGAAAGCGGCCCTCTCCGCCCAGATCCGGGAGGGGGAGGAAAAGCTCTCCGCCCTCGAGACCGAGCGGATGGAAAACGAAGCGGCCCTGAAAAACGCCGAATCGAAAAAGGCGGAACTGGAAGAAACGCTGAAAGCCCGCCAGGGAAGCCAGGACGAGCTGTCCGGGAAACTGGACGAGATGACCGCCCGGTTAAACCAGCTCTCGATTGAAAAGATCGTCCTCCAAAAGGATACAGAGACAGCCGAGACAAACCTCCAGTCGGTGCTGGACGCCCGCCAGGCCGCCCGGGAGAAGCGGGAGGAGACCGAAAAGGCCGCCGCCGCCCTCGAAGAGAAGGTCAAAACCCTCGAAGCGGACATCCAGTCCGGCCGGGAGCAGGTCGAGGCCTTCACCCGCCAGGTGGCCGAATACGGGGAGAAAAACGAGGCAATGCTCAAACGCCGCACCCAGCTGGAAGGGGAGACCCTTTCCCTCCGGCAGCAGTCCAGAGAACTCTCCGCCCGGAAGGAACGGGCCGCCGGGGAATCTGCCCGGCTCCAGGAGCAGAAGACCGCCATCCAGCGGGACTATGACCAGCTGGTCGCCCGGATGTGGGAAGAGTACGAACTGACCCCCCGGGAGGCGGCGGAACTGAAAACCGAACTCGCCTCCGCCTCCGAAGGGAACCGGCAGCTCGGCATCCTCAAAAACCAGATCAAGGCCCTTGGCAGCATCAACGTCTCGGCCATTGAGGAGTATAAAGAGGTGTCCGAACGCTACCGCTTCTTAAAACGGCAGGTGGACGACGCGGCCAGCGCCCGGGATGAACTGCTCGGGCTGATCGACCAGCTGACCGGCGAGATGAAGGAGCTGTTCGGCAGCGCCTTTCACGATATCAACCGCCACTTCGGGGAAATCTTCCGGGAGCTGTTCGGCGGCGGGAAGGCTTCCCTCCAGCTGGACGACCCGTCGGATATCCTCGAGTGCGGCATCGAAATCCTCGTCCAGCCCCCCGGCAAGATCATCAAAAACCTCGCGGCCCTTTCAGGCGGCGAACAGGCGCTGGTGGCGGTCGCCATCTACTTCGCGATCCTCAAGGTCCGGCCCTCCCCCTTCTGCGTGCTGGACGAGATCGAGGCGGCGCTGGACGACGTCAACGTCGCCCGGTACGCCGCCTACCTCAAGGGGATCAGCGACAAGACCCAGTTTATCCTCATCACCCACCGCCGCGGGACGATGGAAGAGGCCGACACCCTCTACGGGGTGACGATGCAGGAGAGCGGCGTCAGTAAGCTGTTGCAGCTGAAAGTCTCCCAGCTGGAAAAGGAAAAGGCCCCGGCGGGGCTGCTGGGGGAGGGGTAAGTGGTTTATCATCCAAAGGCAGAGACCGTTGAATCATTTCTGCTGAGACGCGGCGTTCGGCGCTGGCGTTAAAATGACAGAGAAACGTGCGCAGAATGAAAAGTTTTACTCGATTTTTTTCAAAAAATCGCGGGAATGGAAGGGGCAGAGCCCCTTCCCAAGCGCTTACCTACCGTACTTTCGAAGCTGTCCACAGCTTTGCCACTGATAACGAAGCGTGCGCAGCACCCAAAATATAATCCAAAAAGATTGGGAGGTTCATCCATGGGACTATTCAGTAAAATCCGAGAAGGGCTTAAAAAGACCAAAGACTCGATGATGCAGAAGGTGGAGCGGGTCATCAACTCCTTCACCAAAATCGACGACGACTTCCTCGAAGAGCTGGAAGAGACGCTGATTATGTCCGACGTCGGGGTGGAAACCTCCGAGGCGATCGTCGAGGAATTGCGGAAAAAGATCAAGGAGACCGGCGCCACCGACCCCGCCGAAGTAAAAGGGCTCTTAAAAGAGATCATCGCCGGGATGCTCAAAGAAGACCGGCCTTTCACCCTCTCGACCAAGCCCTCGATCATCTTTGTCATCGGCGTCAACGGCGCCGGCAAGACGACCACCATCGGCAAGCTGGCCGCGGGCTATAAGGCCGAGGGCAAAAAAGTGCTGGTGGCGGCCGCCGACACCTTCCGCGCCGCCGCCATCGACCAGCTGCAGGTCTGGACCGAACGGGCAGGGGTCGACATCGTCAAGCACACCGAAGGGGCCGACCCCGCCGCCGTCGTCTACGACTCGATCGACGCGGCGAAGGCAAGGGGCTGCGACCTGCTGCTCATCGACACCGCCGGGCGGCTGCACAACAAGAAAAACCTGATGGCCGAGCTGCACAAGATGTTTAAGATCGTCTCCCAGCGGGCGGCGGGCTGCGACGTCGAGGTGCTGCTGGTGCTGGACGCCACCACCGGCCAGAACGCCGTCAGCCAGGCCGAGCTTTTTAAAGAGGCGGCCGACATCACCGGCATCGTCCTCACCAAACTGGACGGCACCGCCAAAGGCGGCATTGTCATTTCCCTTAAGAACCAGTTAAACCTCCCGGTCCGGTTTGTCGGCGTCGGGGAGAAGATCGACGATTTACAGCCTTTCGACCCGCAGCAGTTTGTCGACGCGCTGTTTGAATAAGGAGGAACCCGTTATGGATATCATCTTAGCCACCAACAACGCCCATAAGGTGCAGGAGCTCCGCCGGATGCTGGAACCGCTGGGCTACACCCTCTATTCCCAGAAGGAAAAGGGCATTTCGATTGAAGTAGAGGAAAACGGCACCACCTTCGAGGAAAACGCCTTCCTGAAGGCCAAAGCCATCTACGACCTGACCGGGTGCGCCGCGCTGGCGGACGACTCCGGCCTCTGCGTCGACGCGCTCTCCGGCGCGCCGGGGGTCTACTCCGCCCGGTACGCGGGGGAGCCCTGCGACGATAAGAAGAATAACGAAAAGCTCCTCAAAGCGATGGACGGGGTGGAAAACCGCGCCGCCCAGTTCGTCAGTGTCATCTGCTACATTGACCCCCAGGGGAAGGACCACTATTTCCGCGGCGAGTGCCCCGGGGAAGTCGGCTTCGAGGAAAAGGGGGACGGCGGCTTCGGCTACGACCCCCTCTTCATGGTTGGGGAGAAGTCCTACGCCGAGATGACCGGCGCCGAAAAGGACGCCGTCTCCCACCGCGGCCGGGCCATCCGGCTGCTGGCCGATTACCTCGGCAGATAAGGGGGCAGCCGGATGCAGGAAATCCTTGTCGTCGTCGATATGCAGAACGACTTTGTCACCGGCCCCCTCGGCACTCCCGAGGCCCGGACCATCCTCCCGAAGGTGGCCGAAAAGGTGAAAAACTTCCCCGGCCGGGTGCTCTTCACCCGGGACACCCACGAGGAAAACTACCTCGAATCCCGGGAGGGGAAGGCGCTGCCGGTGCCCCACTGCATCCGCGGGACCAGGGGGTGGGAAATCTGCCCCGAACTGGAAACGCTGCGGAAGGAAGAACCGGTCGACAAACCCACCTTCGGCTCCACCGGCCTCGGGGAAGTCCTCCGGGCGGCGGATCAATATGGGGAAAAGATCGGGAAGATCACCCTTGTCGGCGTCTGCACCGATATCTGTGTCATCTCGAATGCCCTGCTCCTGCGGGCCTTCCTGCCGGAAGCGGAGATCGCGGTCGACGCTGCCTGCTGCGCCGGGGTGACGCCGGAAAGCCATCAGACGGCCCTCCGGGCGATGAAAGCCTGCCAGATTACAATTGAAAACGAATAAAAGTACAGAAATGTTGTCAGAAAGGATGCGGTTTCAAATGGAAATCAGAAGAGCGACTGCGGCGGACATCGAAGGAATCGATAAGCTCCTGTACCAGGTCAACATGGTCCATCACAACGGCCGCCCCGACCTCTTTAAAGCGGGCGGGCGGAAATACACCGACGAACAGCTCTCAGCCCTGCTGGCGGACGACACCCGCCCGGTGTTTGCGGCAGTGGACGAAGCGGGGCATGTCCTCGGCTACGCCTTCTGCATCCTCCAGCAGCACCCGGATGACAACATCCTCACCGACATCAAGACCCTCTATATCGACGACCTCTGCGTCGACGAGAATATCCGCGGGCAGCATATCGGGCGGCGGCTCTACGAGTACGTCAAACGGTACGCAAAAGAGACCGGCTGCTACAACCTGACCCTGAACGTCTGGGCCTGCAACGAGAGCGCCAGAAAGTTTTATGAACGCTGCGGCCTCGTCCCCCAGAAGTACGGCATGGAAACGATATTGTAAAGATGAAAAATCCGGCGGACCCCATGTCCGGCGCTGAAACTTGATTTGCGCGCCACGGGGCGAAGTAAAAAGTTTAGGATCGACCCCTTTTTAAAGGGGTCGCGGGAGTGGAGAGGGCAGAGCCCTTTCCCAGGCGCTCACCTTCCGTACTTCCGAAGCTGCCCACGGCTTCCCCGCCTGAAATAAAGCGTGCGCAGCACCCAAATTATGATTCAAAAGAAACAACCTGACCCTACCTTCAGAAAGGAACTTTTATGACCAGTAAACAGAGAGCAAAACTCAGAGGGATGGCCAATTCCCTCGAAACCATCTTACAGATCGGCAAGGGCGGCATCAACGAAAACACCTGCAAGACGGTGGAACAGGCGCTGCTGGCCAGAGAGCTGATCAAGATCCGCGTCCTGGAAAACAGCCTCTACACCGCCAAAGAGGCGGCCGCCGAGATCGCAGAGGCGGTCGGCTGCGAGGTGGTGCAGGTGGTCGGTACCCGCATCACCCTCTACAAGCCGAACCCCGAAAAACCGGTCATCGTGCTCGACGACTGAGATGGAAACCGGTATTTACGGCGGCACCTTCAACCCGGTGCACCTGGGACATATCCACCTGCTTAAGGCGGCGGCCCCCTGTTTCGACCGGATCCTCGTGATGCCCGACCGCGTCCCACCCCATAAGGAGGCGGAGATGCTGGCTTCTGGAGAAGACCGGGCAGCGATGCTCCGGCTGGCAGTCTCGGATATCCCGAAGGCGGAAGTCTGCACGCTGGAGCTGGAGGCGGAGGGGCGGAGCTACACCTACCTGACCCTCCGGAAACTCCGCGCCCTCTATCCCGATGACCGTTTCACCCTCATCATCGGCGGGGATATGCTCCGCACCTTTAAAGAGTGGCGGAACTGGGAGGAAATCCTCGGAAACGCCTCCCTCCTGGCCGCCGCCCGGGACGACGGGGAATATGAGCGGCTTTTGCGGGTGGCGGAAGACTTCCCGGACGCCCGGGTCTTAAAAGTCCCGCCCCTCCCGATGTCCTCGACCGGCGTGCGGGAGGCGGCGGCGGTCGGGAAACCCCTTGCGGGGATGGTGCCGCCGGCAGTGGAAGACTACATCAAAACCCATCGCCTCTATCAAAACGAAAGGACGGATTGACATGTGGGACCCGGAAAACATCCCCTGGGACGAATACGACGCCCTCATCCGGAAGATGCTCAAGCCCTCCCGCTATAAACACTCCCGCTGCGTGATGGAGCGGGCGGTGGAGCTGGCGGAGAAAAACGGCGCCGACGTCATAAAAGCGAAACTGGCAGGCCTTCTGCACGACATTATGAAGAATGTCCCCGAGAAAGAGATGTTGCAATTCATAGAGGATTCTGGTATAATCCTATTATATGCGGATTTGTGCGCCCCGCAGCTGTGGCACGCCATCGCCGGGGCGGCATATTTGAAAGAGAAGCTCGGCATCGACGACCCCGACGTCATAAACGCCGTCCGGTACCATACGACCGGCCGGGCGGGGATGTCGAAACTGGAAAAGGTGGTGTATCTCGCCGACCTGACCAGCGCCGACCGGGATTATCCCGATGTCAAAAAAGCCCGGAAGATCGCCGACCGGTCGCTGGATGAAGGCGTCCTCTATGGTTCCGAGTTCCTGATTGCCGACCTGGTGCAGAAGGAACGGGTCCTCCACCCCGATACCCTCGCCTGCTACGACGAGCTGGTGCGGCAGGGGGTCAGGGTGAACGGCCGGTAATCCGCCCGGGCAGATTACGCAGGAAAGGGATTTGGAATGGCGAAAGATAAGCATAAGGTGAAACCGCCCATAGGGCGGGCAAACGGCATCCTCCTGGTGGTATCGATCCTCCTGATTGTGGGGGCGGTGCTGGTGGCGGGGTATACTTCGATTATGAACTGGACGCCGCTGGCGGAGGTCGAGGAGACGGTTAACAGCGACGGCTCTACCGTCCAGGGCTCGGTTGCAACCATCGACGAAGATATCAAAACCCCTGAGAGCGAAGCGGGCCGGGTCGTCAACTTCCTGGTGGCCGGCATCGACTACAACACAACCGACGCGACCGCCGGCGTCAGCCGCGGCAAGCTGACCGACGTCATTATGGTCGTCCAGATCGACCTGGAGACCGGTTCGGTATCGGCGCTGCAGATCCCCCGGGATACCTGGGTCGGCACCAACGTCTCCGCAACCGGCAAGATCAACGCCGTTTACGGCCTCTCCGGCATCGACGGGCTGGCGGAGGTCATCTATGACCGGCTGCTGATCCCGATCGACCACTATGTGACCGTCGATATGGACGGGTTTATCGCGATTGTCGACGCCATCGGCGGCGTCACCATCACCATCGACGAGACTTTTACGCTGGAAGGGGTTACCTTTACCCCCGGCACCCACACCCTCTCGGGCATTGAGGCGGAGAAGTTCGTCCGCGAACGGCACTCCCGTTCGGGCGGCGACATCGGCCGCATCAACGCCCAGCGGCAGTTTTTAGCGGCGCTCTTCAGCGAGATGAAGGACCTTTCGGCTTCGGAACTGACCAGCCTCGCGTCGGTCGTCATGCAGAACGTCACCACCGACCTCTCGGTCGGCACCGCCCTGTCGCTGGTGCAGGAGATCCTCACGATGGATACCGACAACATGAGCTTCTACATGCTCCCCGGCCAGACCGCCACCGCCTATAACGGCCAGTCGATCTGGAGTGCCCATAAGGACGAGCTGGCGGCCATCCTCAACGAACATTTCCGCCCCTATTCCGACAAGGTCCCGGCGGAAAACCTGCCGATTGAAGAGGTCGCGAATACCGTCGATTACTATGACGACAACTCTGCCACCGTCACCGATATCCTCGAAGGGAACGACGGGGAAGAGGACAATGCGGCTTAACTGTCGATAGAAAGGAACAGAATTTATGGAAGATAAGCAGTTGATGGAAGAGGTTGTCCGGATTCTGGACAGCAAAAAGGCGGACGATATCCGCGCCATCCGGATCGGCGACCTGACCATCTTGGCCGACTACTTTGTCATCGCCGCCGGCAACAGCAACACCCAGGTCAAAATGCTGGCCGACGAGGTCGAGTACCAGCTCTCCCAGAAGGGGGTTAAGCCCCATTCGACCGAAGGGTACCGGTCGGAAAACTGGATCGTGCTGGACTATTCCACCGTCGTCATCCACATCTTCCTGCGGGAGACGCGGGAGTTTTACAACCTCGAACGGCTCTGGGCCGAAGGGGAACAGGTGGATATCTCCCACCTGCTTAAGCAGAACTGATCTTACGCAGCGGTAAAAACCTGCCGGGCGTCCGGAAGGGCTGGAAGACCGTTTGCTTGTCAAACGGTCTCACGGCTTTGGGGCGTGTGACACGGCCGCGTCGAACTG
Source organism: Candidatus Faecivivens stercoravium (assembly GCA_018712425.1). GTDB lineage: Bacteria > Bacillota > Clostridia > Oscillospirales > Ruminococcaceae > Faecivivens > Faecivivens stercoravium. The sequence continues at coordinate 16,493 of DVHA01000045.1, forward strand.
CGGGTCCAGGGCCCGCGAGGGTCCTGGCGGTTTCCAAAGGCAGAGCCTTTGGTCCATCAAAGTGAAACTTTGTCGCTGCCATAAGGGCAGCGAAATCAACATCCATATGCTCAATAATTCGGGCGCTATGCCCTCAAGATAAAGGGATGAATCACAATGAATCAGTATGATTTCCAATCAATCGAAAAAAAGTGGCAGAAGTATTGGGACGACCATAAGACCTTCCATGCGGAGATCGACTACTCCAAGCCCAAATTCTACCCGCTGGTCGAGTTCCCCTATCCCTCCGGACAGGGCCTCCACGTCGGCCATCCCCGCCCCTACACCGCGATGGACATTGTTTCCCGCAAGCGGCGGCTGGAGGGCTACAACGTCCTCTTCCCGATGGGCTGGGACGCCTTCGGCCTGCCGACCGAAAACTTCGCGATCAAGAACCACGTCCATCCGGCCGAGGTCACCCGGAAAAACATCGCCCACTTTAAGGAGCAGCTGAAAAGCCTCGGCCTCTCCTTCGATTGGGACCGGGAAGTGAACACCACCGACCCCGACTACTACAAGTGGACCCAGTGGATTTTCCTCCAGATGTTTAAGGCGGGGCTCGCCTACAAGAGCGAGATGAACGTCAACTGGTGCACCGGCTGCAAATGCGTCCTCGCCAATGAAGAGGTGGTCAACGGCGTCTGCGAGCGCTGCGGCTCCCCCGTCGTCCACAAGGAAAAGAGCCAGTGGATGCTCAAAATCACCGCCTACGCCCAGCGGCTGCTGGATGACCTGAAGGATGTCAACTACCTCGACCGGATCAAGTCGGCCCAGGTCAACTGGATCGGCCGCTCGACCGGCGCCGAGGTGGACTTCGGCACCACCGCCGGCGACACCCTGACCGTCTACACCACTCGCCCCGACACCCTCTTCGGCGCGACCTATATGGTCATCTCGCCGGAACACCCGATGATCGAGAAATGGGCGTCTATCATCCAGAATATGGACGAGGTGCGGGCCTACCAGACGGAAGCGGCCAAAAAGTCCGACTTTGAGCGGACCGAACTGAGCAAGGAAAAGACCGGCGTCTGCCTCCAGGGTGTGAAGGGCATCAATCCCGTCAACGACGCCGAAATCCCGATCTATATCTCCGACTACGTCCTCACCAGCTACGGCACCGGCGCCATCATGGCCGTCCCGGCCCACGACACCCGCGACTGGAAGTTCGCAAGGAAGTTCGGCATCCCGATGGTCGAGGTCGTCAAAGGCGGCGACATCGAGAAGGAAGCCTTCACCGACTGCGAGACCGGCGTTATGGTCAACTCCGGCTTCATGACCGGCATGACCGTCGAA
>DVHA01000046.1 GCA_018712425.1 Candidatus Faecivivens stercoravium
CACGTTTCTTTGTCACTTTAACGCCAGCGCCGATTCTTACGTTTCCGCCAAACCTGTTTTTCGACAATTCAAACATATACAAACTTTATCCGATCCCGAATTCCGGCGCATACCGGACGGTGCCGTCCAGCTTTTCCGCCCCAGGCAGAAGCGGCCGGGCCATAAAATATTCCGGCTCCACCGGGAAAGGCGGATGGATGCCGTATTCTGCCGCCGGGCGGTAGCCGAAGCGGCCGTAATAGGCGGGGCTGCCGAGGATGACGATATACCGGTATCCCAGCTCCCGGGCAGCCCGTTCCGCCTCCCGGATAAGGGCGCTGCCGACCCCTTTCCGCTGGAAGGCAGGCGCGACGGCGAGGGGGGCGGCGGCCAGTTCGGTCTCCTCCCCCACCCCGATTTTGGTCAGCAGGATGTACCCCGCCAGCACCCCGTCCGCTTCCGCCACCAGCGACAGTTCCGGGATAAACGCTTCGCTCTTCCGCAGCCGGACGACCAGGTCCTGTTCATCGCCGTCGCTGTGGTCGGCAGTGGCGAAAGCCTCTTTCACCAGCCGGTAGACGGCGTCATAGTCAGCAGGGGTCTCCTGCCGGATGTTGATTTCCATATTCGGTTCCTCCATTCAGCCCACGCCTTCCGGCAGAGGGACAAATTTTTCATAGACTTTGATAATCCGCCCGATAAACACCGCCGTCAGCACCGTCCCGACGCCGATGCCGTAGAAAGGCGCGTGGTTTACAAGGCAGAGCAGGACGCTGATGGCCACCAGCGAGAGGTCAAAGACGTTTTTGGTCGCCGAGAAAGGCAGCAGGAAGACGTCGGCGATCGTCTTGACAATCCCGTCGGTCGGGGTCAGCACGAGGTTTGTTTTGACGCAGAGGAAGACCCCCATCGCGGTGACAAACATCGTCAGGGCAAAGAAGATCACCCGCAGGGCAAGCGCCAGGGAAAACGCCGGGATCAGCCAGTCATAAAAGTCGGTCAGCAGCCCGAACGCAAAGGAAAGGGGCACTTCCAGGAGATATTGGAGGGTGATTTTGCGGGACAGGATGCACTGGACCACGACAAAAATCAGGTAGCAGATAATCGACGCGGTGCCAAGGGAGATGCTGTAAATCTCCGAAATCGCGTACATGACCGAGCTGAACGCCGCGACCCCCAGGTCATAGCGGATGTTTAACACCACCGCCAGGGCAATCAGGTTCAAACCTACAAGATAGAGCAGAAAACGCCACACCATTACTTTTGACTTCACTGTACTATACCTCTTTCACTTTATATTTTGCAGAAGCGGCCGCTCCATTCCGGAAGACTGCCCGCTTGTACACAAAAGAAAAAGGCCACATCTTTCCAAAAAGAAATATGTGGCCCAACATCGAATTGGCGGCACTGCATTTTAAAGCAGTGGCCCCTTTTATGGCGGAGAAGGAGGGATTCGAACCCTCGATGAGCTATTAACCCATACACGAGTTCCAGTCGTGCGCCATAAACCAAGCTAGGCGACTTCTCCGTATCTGAAAGCTTTTTTATTATATCAGAGAAAAAATACCCTGTCAATGGGAAAAATGCAAAAAGGGGTGGCTTTTTCGCTGCAAATACGGTATAATGTAAATAATTGCAGAACCGTAACAGAACCATGAGAAAGGAACCGACGCCATGACCCAGACTGCTCAGAACCCCTCCCCCCTCGCCAACTGGCCAATTCAGGTCCAGCTGGCGCCGCTCACCGCCCCCTACTTTAAAGATGCCGACCTGCTGATCGCGGCCAGCTGCACCGCCTTCGCCCACGGGCAGTTCGCCGCTTTCACCGAAGGAAAGCCGCTGCTGGTCGGGTGCAGCAAGCTGGAAAAGGATGATTTCAGCGGCCGCCTTTCCAAAATTCTCCGGTTAAACCATGTCCGCTCGGTCCGGATGTTCCGGATGGAGGTCCCCTGCTGCGGCGGGATGGTCTCCGCCGTCCGGAAAGCCATCACCTTAAGCGGCCTGGACATCCCTCTGGAAGTGACGGTCATCTCCCCCAAAGGGCAGGTGAATCCGTGAACGCCGCGCTTCTCGGCGCGCTGGTCGGCCTTGCCCGCTGTGTGGACGACGCCGCGCCTACGGCGCAGACCTTTGCCGTCTTCCGGGAGGGGCTGCTGACGCCGGACGGAGCGGACGAACAGGCGGTGCAGGAAATAACCCGCCGGCTGAACGGGGAAAAGTGGGCGCTCCACCCCGACTGCCGGACCTGCCATAACCCCTGCGGGCGGCGGGAAGACTACTTTGGCGGGGCTTTGGAGACAAAACGCTCCCCGGCCATCAAGGCGGAAATTTTCCGCAAAGCAAAGGCGCTGGCGGGAGGCCCTGACGCGGAAGCCCACGCGCCCCTCCTCTACCGGGCGGTCTTCGCCCTCGGGGAAGACGGGGACGACCGCTGGCTCGAAGAGATTCTGGCCGGATTGGACGGCGTTTTCTGCGCGGAATCCGTCTAAAACAGCGCCATCCTGTCTTTTTGACGTTTCTTTTACATTTTATCCCAATTCTCCCCCTGTTTTTCTACATATCTTTTCTTCACAAACCCTTTACAAATCCTTAACTTGGATTTTTCGACAAATTTATCCGGTTTTCGCAAATATTTCTTTGTGGGTGTTGACAAATCAAACCGGGTGTGCTATAATGTAGCCAATGAGGCAGGATGCAGATGGCGGCCGGAAATCCGACAGGCCGCTGCCCCAGGCGGCTGCGGGAAACGGCCACAAGAGAGCACCTTGCTTCATAAATGACTACGAAAGGGCGTGTGTGCCATGTATTTTACAGCGTTTTGGTACACGATGGGCGGCACGGCCGTCCGCATGCCCAGATAAGGGAAAGGAGAATGCAGGATGAGAAGAAATGAAAGAGAACACAGAAGCAACATCGTCGAATATGTCATCGAGTACACCGACAAGAGCCTGCCGGAAGACCGCAAGTCCTATCTGGATAACCAGTGCATCCGGGCGATGCGCGGCATGGGTTCGATGCCGGAAGGCGTTGAATCGGTCCGGATCGTCAAACGGGCGTAATTGCTAAACTGTAAAACCAAACGCTCCCTTGGGTAATCCCGGGGGAGCGTTTTCTTATGCAATGTCAAAAAATGTCGCGGTTAAACCGGCGCCGGATGCACACCCTTTTATTGTGCCAGCCGACTCCACAATGGAAGGATGTGTGCCTTTTGGCAGCTGAAATCACCGCCTGGTTCCAAAATATCGATGATGCCGAAGCCGCCGCACGGGAGCTGCGCCGGCGGGGCCGGGGGATCCGTTCCCTCCGGATCCGGCAGCCCCGCCCCCGCACCGGTGAAGGCGGCAGCGCCGCGTTCCAGGCCCTCGCCCTCTACGCCTCCCCCTCCGCCCAGGCCGCCGTCGGCGGCAGCATGCCCTTCGCCACCCCCGGCTATTTCCCGGGGCTTTGGGAAGACGCCGCCGCGGCCGAAGCCGGGGACGGCCCGGCCAAGCGGAAGGACTCGCTGATGATCATCCGCACCGAAGACGGCTCCGCCCGGCAGGTCGCGGCCATCCTGACCGCCCTCCACGCCAGCCACGTCAAACTGACCCCCGGCCTTCCCCGCTCCTAGTCCGCTTCATCGAAGACCGTCTCCACCCGTTTCTGGCAGCCTTCCGGCGAATAGATCCAGCGGCTGAGATGGTCCCCCTCCCGGAAGCGGTAATCGAAGGGGATGGGGGCGTCGTCGTCGGGGAAGCCCTCGATGATCACCAGCTTCACCTTCATCCGCTCCGGCAGGATGCTTTTGATAAAGACGCTCACCGCCATGCCCGGCTGGATGCCGGGCTTTTTTTCCGCCAGCCCGGCGAGGTTGGGGGTCAGCTCGACGAAAATCCCGTACTCTTCCACCGACCGGACAATCCCCCGCACCGTCTCCCCCGGTCTAAAGCGGGCGGCGTTCTCTTCCCAGCTGCCCAGCAGTTCCTTGTGGGTGAGGGTCACCCGGCCGTTTTCGTGACGGCTGACGGCGGCGAGGATCAGCTGCCCCGGCGCAAACCGCTGGGAGGGGTGGGAGATGCGGGAGACCGACATCATGTCGATCGGCATCAGCGCCGGCAGCCCGCAGCCGATGTCGAGGAAGGCCCCGAACCCTTCCAGCCTCGTCACCCGCGCCGGTATCACGTCCCCGGGGATAAGGGGGCCGATGTAGTCGCGGAGGCAGCGCTCCTGGGCCTTCCGCCGGGAGAGGACCGCCCGCAGGCTCCCCTCCTCCCCTTCCAGCCGGTCAATGACAAACGCCACCGGCCGCCCGACCCGGGAGAGGATCGCGATATCCCGCACCGTCCCCTCTTTTATGCCGGCGGCGGCCTCCTCCCGGGGGATAACTCCCTCCCCGCCCGGCAGGCGGACGATGAGGTCGTGGCTTTCGGTGCAGAGCCCCGCCTTCGCCTCCAAAATCTGCCCCTTCTCCATCGCCTCCGCCAGGGCCGCCCGGCTGTGAAGGGCGGCGCGGTTGGCGGCGGTGTCGTACAGGATCCCTTCCGGATAATATTTCATCTGTCATCCTTCTTCCTTTGCGTCTTCTCAGAAACCCGTCTACTGGGGAATTGTATGCTAAGCCGGGCGGGGTTAGAAGCGGGGGTTTTTGCGCAATTTACCGGTTTTTGCAAAAGGGGGAGACAAGGGCGGAAACCTGTGCTACAATAGTCCTTGACAAAACGCCCGCCGGGCGAAAGGATGAACCAACATGAACAAAACCCGCGAGATCCAGGTCAAAGGGCTGCTGGTGCAGGCCCTGTTCTGGGCCTCCTACTGCGCCTATTCCAGCTTTATCGTCAACATGCTGACCGACTACGGCTACCCTTCCGCCACCGCCACCGGGATGATGACCGCGACCAGCGTCCTCTCCTTCATCGCCCAGCCGGTCTCGGGCTACATCTGCGACAACTTTATCTCCCACAAGCGGGTCTATATCGCCCTGACCATCTGCGCGCTGCCGACGATGGTGCTGCTCTCCCACTGCCTCTTTTCGCCGGTGCTGACGATGGCGCTGATGCTCCTCTTCACCGTCTTCATGGTGCAGATGCCGGGGCTTCTGGACGCCTGGGTCATCGGACTCACCAACCTATACCCCGGGGTCAACTACGGCCTCTGCCGGGGGTCCAGCTCCCTCCTCTTCGCGATTGCCGCCCAGGCGATGGGCTGGGTCACCGCCCAGTTCGGCCACGGCGCCCGGATGTGGCTCGGGGCGGCGCTGGGGCTCCTGTCGGTGATCGTCGCCTTCACGCTGAAAGAGCTGCCGACCAGGCGCCAGGCGGAAGCGGCCGCCGGTGAAGCCAATTCCCGCAACCCCCACGGCCTTTCGACCGGTGAAACGGTGAAAATCCTCGTCCGGAACAAATGCTACCTCCTGCTGCTGGCGATGAATTTCCTTTTGTTCCTCGGGTATTCCTGCGTTTCCTCCTTCATCCCGGTGCTGACCGAACAGCTGGGCGGCGGTTCGGGCGAAGTCGGGACGGTCTTCGCGCTGAACGCCCTGGCGGAGGTCCCGGCGATGTTTTTGATGAGCGCGGTGCTCCGGAAGGTGCCGGCAAAAAAGGTCATCCTGTTTGCGGCGGTCTTCTTTGTGCTGCGGCTGGGGCTGACGGCGCTGTCGGCGAATTTTACGATGATGCTGCTAATCCAGCTGCTGCAGGGGTTCTCCTTCGCGGTCATCTGGCCGGCGTCGATGGGGTATTTAAACCAGATTGTCGAGGACGGGGTCCGTTCGACGGCGATCATGACCTACTCGTCGGTGACGCTGGGGGTCAGCGCCATCTTTGGCAACCTCTTCGGGACGCTAATCCTCTCGGCTGCCGGGGATGTGCGGATGGTGTTCGGGTTCAGCGCACTGGTGGCGGGGCTGGGACTGATGCTTGGGGTTTACGGGATGGCCCGGAAGATCTGGAAATAAAACTTTACAAAAGGTCCTCTCCGGAGGGCCTTTTTGCTTGACTGTCCTGGCCGGAACTGCTATACTGAAGACAGCCTTTTGGCAAACTTTTACAGAAAGGGTGGTTGATTATGAAGATGATGCGTGTACGGAGGGCCCACGGGAACTGACCCTCCAACCCGACCTTTGGAGGAACCCTATGAACCACAATATCACCATCCAACCCGCAGACACCCCGGAAGCAGAAGCTCGCTTCCGGCACCAGCTGACCTTATATTTCCGGCGGGACATCTTCCCCGGCGAGTCTCCGGAAACCGCCCTGCCGCCAGGTTATTGGCAAAACATTGACGCATTGCACTGGCGGGCGGAAAACCCGCTGCATTACCTCTTCTTCCGGCGGGACGGCGTTGAAATCGGCATGACTATGACTGTCCTCTATCTGACCGAAGATCAAAAACAATTTATCCTCGAGTTTTGTGTCTACCCCGCCTTCCGGGGCAATGGAACCGGGACCGCCTGTGCGGAGGCGCTGCTGCAATGGGGCCGGAAAAAAGGGGCCGCCTTTTTTGAATTAAACGCCGAAGACCCCCGCCGGGTGCATTTCTGGTCGCGGCTCGGCTTCCGGCCCAATGGGCGGAACCAGTCGGGGCCGCTTATGCTGCTGCCGCCAGACGAAAAAATCCCTTTTACCGTCTCAGCCCTTACCGATACCGGCGAACTCTGGGATCTTGAAAGCAGCTTCCTCGCGGAAACCCGTAAGCCGCCGCTGGAACCGAATACCTTTGACCGGTTAGCCGACGCCATCGACACCGGGAAAATCCTGTTTCTGGTGTCCAGGCGGCTGAACCGTCCGGTCGGCATCTGTTCGGTCAGCCCGTTTTACCTGGCTTCCGCCGGTTCCGCTGCCGCGATGCTGGATAATCT
>DVHA01000047.1 GCA_018712425.1 Candidatus Faecivivens stercoravium
AAAGCGTCCGGCATCCCGGCCAGCGCCAGTTCATTCCGCCGGGCGGGGTCGTGGATTTCCTGCAGCCGGGGCCAGTCGGCCGGGCGGCAGGGGCGGATGGTGATTTGCCTGGTGGTTCTCCTTTTTGGAAATAAAAAATATTGAACATCGTAAAAATAAATGGAAATATTTTGTATTCCCCAGGTTGGATGAAACAGAAAATCCCACAGCACCTTAACCTTTATTTTTCAGTACCTCTTCCCGGATGTACCGGAAGGTCTCCTCTTTTCCCTTGTCTTTGAGCATCACGAGCAGATCTTCGAGGAGCGCCCGGGTCTCCGGGTGGATCAGGTAGTGGCTGCGGGAGCGCATATAGTAGTCGTAGGCGTCGGAATCCTGATAATCCTGGCCGTGGTAGTTCTCGCAGGCGGCCAGCCGGTCGCAGAACATCTCGACGACATATTTGACCGGCATCCTGACCCCGTCCATCGGTTTATCCCCCTCGGTCGTATAGTCGACCCAGTACTCGAGGTGGTGCTTGTTGCGGCCTTTGTGGTGCAGCCAGGCGCTGGAGTACCCCTTCTCCAGCCGTTCGCCGTTGTTGGGGCTCTTATGCCCGTCATAATAGCGCACCCCGACGAAGAATTCCGTCGGGGAGTACTTGGAAAGGTCGTGGGTCAGCCCCTGCCAGTAGAGGCCGACCGCGAAACAGTGTTTTAAAACCAGCCACTTGTGGTGGTTGATGGTGTGCAGATGCCGCATCCATTTCGGCTTCATCTCAAAGCTCCTTTGTATAGGCCTGGAAGTCGGCGCCGGGGAGGGAGAGGACGCTGGTCAGGGCATAGCCCGCCTTTTCGAAAGCCCGCCGGGCGTAGGGGTTTTCCACCGGCAGGTAGGCCCAGGCGGATTTTGCGCCGCACTTTTCTTTCGCGGCCTTTTCCAGCGCCGGGATCAGTTCGGTCAGGTAGCCCTGGTGCCAGCAGTTTTCCAGGAGCGCTGCCGCGAGGAGCACCTTTTCCGGCGCGTCGGGGTCGGGCATCAGGTAGGCGATGCCGGCAAACTGGGCGTTTTCCTTTTTGACCAGCTTATAGCCGCGGTTCCCGCCGGTCATCAGATTCGCGATAAACCGGGCGGTTTCCTCAGCCGACTGGTGGGGGGCGAGGTGGAGCCCGCGGGTCAGCTTTTCGTCCCCCATCACCGAGAAGACCGGTCCGGCGTCCGCTTCTTCAAAGGGGAGGAGGATCAGCCGCCCGGTATTCAGCGCGTCCGGCCGGGTTGCCAGCAGCGCCCCCGATTCCGCCGCCCCCGGCACCCCGTGCTCGTAGTCCCGGGAGAGGGCCATCAGGTTTTCAAAAAACTTCATCGCGTAGGGGGCAAATTCCGGCCCGGCGGTCCGGGAGGCCCAGTCGAGGATTTTCTTTTCCCGTTCCGGCACATAGACCGGCAGCCCGTGGGCCTTTTTATAGTCGGCCACCTCGCCGCAGAGGGCGAGCCGCTCCTTTAAGAGGGAGAGCATCTCCCGGTTGACCCGGTCGATCTCTTCCCGCAGGGTGTCGAGGTCACGCATCGTTTCCTGCCTCCTGTCCTTCCGTCTTTTCTTCCGGTTCATCATATGCGCCGGCGGCCAGGTCCCGTTCAAACTGCTCCCGTTCGGTCACATATTCTTTGCCGCAGCACTTTTGGTAGATCTCCCGCGCCCGGCCGACATAGAAGGTCTTTCCGCCGTCGTCGATGACGTAGGCGGCGTGTTCCATCGCCGAACGGCTTGCCCCGCACCGGTACTCGATCTCCGCCAGGCGGCAGGCCGCCTGGATGCGGGCGAGGGTGAAGGAGGCGCTGTCGAGGATCTCCTCGGCCAGTTCCCGGCTGCGGGTGTAGCGGCCTTCCTTCTGGGTCAGCATCTGGTTGAGGATGACCTGGAGCTGCCGGCCGTTGCCGACAAACTTGTCCTTATCCTTCATCGCCAGCACCTGTTTGCCGGTCTTTTCCTTGATCATGACCAGCTTTTCCACATCCCCCAGCTCGTCGTAGCAGCAGGCGAGGAGGTTGTAGTACTGGAAGTAGAGGACGCTTTTTTCCTTCGGGCGGCCCATCTGTTTAAGCCGTTCCAGCGCCTCTTCAAACCGGCCCTCGTAGTAAAGGGCGCGGCAGATGTTGAAGGTGATGGAATTGGGCTTTTCGGGGTTCCCCTCCATTCTGGAGTAGAGGGCCTCGAATTTATAGGGGTCGCAGTCGTTCCGGAGGATTTCCAGATAGCGGGCCATCATGTAGACCCCGATGTTCCGGACGACATAGCAGGCGACCGCCGCCGTCAGGATGCAGACGATGAGGCTGAAGGCGGTGATCGACTCGACGCTGTACCAGGTGAGGCTCATCAGCGCGAATAAAATCGCCACCGAATAGAGGGCATAGCTGAACACCTGTGTGCGCTTGTACTGGGAGATGACCTTTTCGGTCGGTACCCCTTTAAAGGTGACTTTTTTCTTTCTGGAAGCGGCCATTTATCTTTCTCCTTCCTCTTCCGCCGCGGGTTTCAGCCCGTCCATCGCGTGGATGATGTGGATCCGCATGGCGCTCCTGGCCCCCTCGGCGTTGCGGCGGGTGAGGAACTCAATCAGCAGCCGGTTGTCCTCGACGACGTTCTGGATGATGCCGGGGTAGTCGTCGGTGAGCTTGAGCGCCCGGTCGATCGACCGGTAGATCAGCGGCACCAGCTCGCCGATGAAGCTGTTGTGGGTGGCGGTGGCGATCGAGTTGTGGAAGGCCATCTCAATCTCGGTCTGGTCCTCCCCACGGGCGATCATCGCCTCTTCCTGCTCGGCGTACCGGCGGATCCGCTCCAATTCGGCATCGGTCGCCCGCTGGGCGGCGTAATAGGCCGCCTCCGGCTCGAAGATTAGCCGCATTTCAAACAGGTCCCGCACGTCGATCAGCTCGGGGGACATGCTTTTGAGGGTCAGTTTGGAGTCGCTCGGGTGGAAGTCCTCCCGGACGAAGGTCCCCCGTCCCCGTTCGGTGACGAGGATCTGGTGGGCGGCCAGCAGCCGCACCGCCTCCCGGAGGGTGGTGCGGCTGACCTTCAGCTCGCTCGCCAGTTCGTTCTCGCTGGGGAGCCGGTCCCCGGCGGAAAACCGTTTTTCGATGTTCAGCATCGAAAGGATGTCGTCGGCGGTCCGTTCCGCCAGGCTTTGATCCCGTTTCATTGGTGTCTGGTCATCCCTTTCTGCCTTCTGCGGAAGGCGGTGTGGGTGTTGCGGAATAATAATGAGACTGTCGAAAAACGAGTTTTTCGACAGGGCAACATCCGGGCTGCATGCCTCCCTGCGGTCGACACTTGCCCGGATCAAGGTATTTTTTCCGCCGTACATGCCGCCGGAAAAAATGTGATTTAATTTTTACCGTGCATCGGAAGGTTTCCTTTCTTCTTTGTCGCCCGGTGCGTTTGGAGGGAAATGCGGCGTAAATGGATTTCCGTGGTCAGCTGCAAAGGTTGACAATGACCTCGGCAAAAATCTGCGCTGAAAGGATCAGCTCGTCGATATTGACAAACTCGTCGTTGCCGTGCATATGGCAGTCCTCGCTGCCGGGGAACTCGCAGCCGAAGGCGACGCCGTTTTTCAGGTGGTGGGTGTAGGTGCCGCCGCCGATGGCGAGGGGCTCGCCTTTTTCACCGGTGTATTTTTCATAGGCCGCCAGCAGCGTCCGGATAAACGGGGAGTCGGCCGGGACATAGTGGGGCGGGGCCAGCTTGCAGCTCTCGTCGAGGGTCAGCCCTGCCGCTTCGGCCCCTGCCTTCAGGACGGCGGTGACATTTTCATCGGTGGCGCAGATCGGGCAGCGGCAGTCGGTCTGGGCTTCAAACCCGGCCGTATCCATCGAGAAGAGGTCGAGGCAGGAGGTCATCGCCCCCGACTCCTTGTCCTCCATCGCGATGCCGGCGGCAAGGCCCGACCAGTCCCCGTGGGGGTAGAGCTTCTGGAAGGCGCGGAACTTCCGCACCCCTTCGCAATCGGCCAGCGGCAGGGCGGTGAGCAGCGCCAGCATCCCGGTGATCGCGTTGTTGGCGTGTTCCGGCATCGCGGCGTGGCCGTCCTTGCCGGTGACCGAGATGGTGACGGGGTTTTCGCCCGAGAGGGTGAAGGCGATGCCAGTGTCCTTTGTCACCTCGTCTGCCACCGCCCGGATTTCCGCCTGGCTGAGCCCTTCGACGACCGCTTCGGCCTTGTTGGGGACGACGTTGATTTTGGTGCCGCCTTTGGCCGACAGGATGCGGGGGAGGGCGGTCATTTCGGGATAGGAGGCGTGGTACCAGCCTTTGATCGACCCCTTTTCGATGTTGATGCAGGGGAAGTTGGCGTCGGGGGAGAAGGTGTAG
>DVHA01000048.1 GCA_018712425.1 Candidatus Faecivivens stercoravium
TCGACGTGGGCATCTTTCTCCCTCCATTCCCCATTTTGGCATTTTCATTATATCATGCCGGATAGGCGGATGCAAGGACGGGGCGTGCAATCTGCCCCGGGTAAAAAGCCCGAAGTTTACATTCCCGAAACCAATATTTTGTAAGAATGTGGTATAATAAAAGCAATCAGCAAGAGGTTTTTCGGCGGTTTCTCCCCGGAAAACCGCAAAGGAGGGGCTATCGATGGGCATACCGGCGGGGAAGCGGCGGGAGGAAATCCGCAGGCTTCTTCTGGAAAGCGGGGACCGGGTTTTGAGCGCCGGGGAGCTGGCGGCGCGGTTTGACGTCTCCCGGCAGATTATCGTCGGGGATATCGCGATCCTGCGGGCTGGCGGGGAGGAAATCCTCTCGACTGCCCGGGGTTACCGGCTGGCGCGCCCGGCGGCGGAACCGCCGAAACGGGAAGAAAAGCCGGGGGCGGGCATCGTCCGGGTGATCGCCTGCCGGCACGGCGAGGCGGAACTGAAGCCGGAGCTGTACACGATCGTCGACGGCGGCGGGGAGGTGCTGGACATCTCGGTGACCCACCCGGTCTACGGCGAACTGACGGCCCCCCTCTATATCCAGACCCGCGCCGACGCCGACGCCCTCGAGAAATCCCTTTCGGAGCGGAAGGCGGCCCCGCTTCTGACCCTTGCGGACGGCAGCCACCGGCACACCGTCCGCTTCCCCGATGAGGAAAGTTACGCCCGGGTCACACTGGCGCTCCAGCGCCTCGGCATCCTGGAAAAGGAGTTTTCAAAATGAAGTTTGCATTTCTGATTATGGGAAACTACAATCCTTTGACCGACCACGCGGAAATCGGCGGGGGGCTCGCCCAGATTGTCGGGGTCAGCAGCGTCGAAGAGGCCGCCCGGACGGCCGCCCGGCTGGAAGAGGCGGGGGTCGATTGCTTTGAGCTCTGCGGCGCTTTCGGGCCGGACGGGGCGAAAGCGGTCATCGAGGCGACCGGCGGCCGGGTACCGGTGGGGTATGTGACCCACCTGCGGGAACAGGACGTCCTCTATAACCGAATTTTCGGCGACCCGATCCGGGAGGACTGAGAGAAGATAAAAACCGCTTCATCCAGAGACGAAGCGGTTTGAGACTGTCGAAAAACAGGTTTGGCGGAAACGTAAGAATCGGCGCTGACGTTAAAGTGACAAAGAAACGGGCGACGATCAGAAGTTTAGGATCAAACCCTTTTTAAAGGGTTTGCGGGAATGGAAGGGGCAGAGCCCCTTCCCAGGCGCTCACTTTCTGTACTTCCGAAGCTGACCACAGCTTTGCCACTGATAACGAAGCGTGCGCAGCACTCAAATAATAATCTGACAAAAACCTCTCCGGATGAACAGGCCGGAGCGGTTTTTGTCACTGAAATTTTCTGGCCGCAGGCGCTTTTACAGCATCTCCGCCCGCAGTTCCTCGCCGCTCTTGGGCGAGAGGTAGGCCGGCGGGACATCGAAGAGGGTCTTGCAGCCGGTCTGGCCTTCCTTTTCCATCCGGTAGACGGCTCTGGCGCAGGCGACGAGCACCGAGGAGGTGAACTCGGGGTTGGAGTCGAGCTGTAACCGGTATTCGATCACATGGCCGTGTTCGCCGTCCTTGCCGGTGCGGCCGGTGTGGATCACAAAACCGCCGTGGGGGATACCCGAATGGTCCCGGCGCATCTCTTCCATCGAGATGAAGTGGACGGTGGTGTCATAGTCGACGAAGTAGTTGGGCATCGTGACGATCGCCTGCCGGATGGCCTCTTTGTCGGCCCCTTCCGCCGCGACGACATAGCAGTCCCGGGTGTGTTTCTGGCGGGTGGTCAGTTCAGGGCAGCTGCCGCTGCGGACCGCCTCCAGCGCTTCCGGCACCGGGATGGTGTACTGCCTGGCGTCTACGACCCCGGGGATCCGGCGGATCGCGTCGGAATGGCCCTGGCTGACCCCTTTGCCCCAGAAGGTGTAGCTCTGGCCGTGGGGGAGGATGGCACCGGCGTAGAGCCGGTTGAGCGAGAACATGCCGGGGTCCCAGCCGGCCGAAATCAGCGCGACCTTGCCGCCTTCTTTGGCGGCCGCGTCGGTATCGGCGAAATGCTCGGGGATTTTAGCGTGGGTGTCGAAGGAGTCGACGACGTTAAAATACCGGGCGTAATAGGGGGTCTGCTCTGGCAGGTCGGTGGCGCTGCCGCCGCAGAGGATCATGACGTCGATCTTATCCTGCATCGAAAGGGCGGCTTCGGCGGCGTAAACCGGCGCGCTCGAGACGGTCTGCAAGCTCTCCGGGGCGCGGCGGGTAAAGACCCCGGCCAGCTCCATATCCGGGCAGCCCTTGACGGCGTATTCCACCCCGCGGCCGAGGTTGCCGTAACCCATAATACCAATGCGAATGCTCATATAACTCGCTCCTTTTTATTTTTGGAAGACGCTTTGTTAAGAGGCGTCTGTTTCTTTATACTATACCATATTTTGCGCCGAAGGGGTAGGGGAAAATGAAAATTTTGGGTCCGAAATGGGGAAAACGGCCGTCTGTCCCGCTTTTCCGATGAGGCCAGGCAGGAAAAGTTTTTTAAAAACAGGGGCTGTACTTCCGCCGCGGTTGTGTTATACTGACTGTGGCGCATCCGTTTTGGGGATGCCCGGACGAATGGAGGGATTTTATGCGGAAAATTGCATGGGGGCGGGTCTGCCTCCTGATTTTGGCCGGCCTGGTTATCCTGGCGGGGATTTTTGCCGGCGGGTATCTGCTGGGACAGATGCTGGGGAACCGCGCGGAAGGCGGTGCGGAAAGTGTCCCGGAGAGCAGCGCGGCGGTGCCGGAAAGCTCTTCTCCGGCAGAGGAGCCGTCTGAACCGGCGCCGTCCGGGACGCTGACCGGTACCGTCACCGACGGGACGATGAGCACCCTGTCGGTCGAAGCGGAAGATGGGGCCGCCTATACTTTTGATAAAACGGACGCGGTGGTGGATGGCGGCGAAACCGGGATTCTAATCGGCGGGACGGTCACCGTTTATTACACCGGGACGCTCGATCCGGAATCGGAGGTGCAGCCGGTGACCGTAGAGAAAATTACCGTCGACGCGCCGCCGCCGGATAAGGAGGAAGAGGCCCGTATGCGGGCGGAAGAAATCCTTTCCGGGATGACGCTGGAAGAAAAGGTGGGGCAGATGTTCATCGCCCGCTGCCCGGAAGAGGGGGCGGCCGAAAAGGTCTCCCAGTACCACCCCGGCGGGTATATCCTCTTCGCCCGGGACTTTGAAAACCGCACCCCCGAGACGGCCGCCGCCGCGGTTCAGTCTTACCAGGACGCGTCGGATATCCCCCTCCTCGTCGGCGTCGACGAAGAGGGCGGGACGGTCAACCGGGTGAGCCGCTATCCCGCCTACCGCTCCTCCCCCTTCCCGTCGCCCCAGGCGCTTTACCAGTCGGGCGGATTTGAGGCGGTGGCGGCGGATACGGCGGAAAAGTGCGCCCTCCTCTCCTCCCTCGGCATCAATGTGAACTTCGCGCCGGTCTGTGACGTCTCGGAGGACCCGGAGGACTTTATCTACGCCCGCAGTTTTGGGGCGGACGCCGAATCGACTGCCCAGTATGTCCGGGCGGTGGTGGAGGCAATGGATGGGACAGGGGTGCTCTCTGTCCTCAAACACTTCCCAGGCTATGGCAATAACGCCGATACCCACACCGGCATTGCCTACGACAACCGGCCCTATAAAACCTTCCTGGAATCGGACTTCCTCCCCTTTGAAGCGGGGATTGAGGCGGGGGCGGAGATGGTGCTCATCTCTCACAACGTTATCAACTGCATTGACCCCGACCTGCCGGCCTCCCTTTCCCCCGCCGTCCACCAGGTCCTCCGGGAGACGCTGGGCTTTGACGGGGTCATCGTCACCGACGACCTGGTGATGGGCGCCATCCGGGATTTTACCGGCGATGCCGAAGCGGCGGTGCTGGCGGTGGAGGCGGGCAACGACCTCCTCTGCTGCACCGACTTTGAGACCCAGATCCCGGCGGTCATCGCGGCGGTGGAGAGCGGGGAGGTTGCGGAAGAGCGGATTGATGAATCGGTGATACGGATCCTGATGCTGAAAATCGAAGCAGGGATTCTGTAAAAATACCGGTACTGTCTGGTTGATCTTTCCAAACGAAATAAATACGGGTTGGCCGCCTGCTTTTTAGCGGGCGGCCTGAGACTGTCGAAAAACGAGTTTGGCGAAAACGTAAGAATCGGCGTTGGCGTTAGCGTGACAAAGAAACGTGCGAAGATCAGAAGTTTAGGGTCAAGCCCTTTTTAAA
>DVHA01000003.1 GCA_018712425.1 Candidatus Faecivivens stercoravium
CCACGGCCGGTCTCATGCGTGTGGAGCGGGTAACGCACGCCGCGTCGAACAGCGGGTCCAGGGCTCGCGAGAGTCCTGGCGGATTCCAAAGGCAGAGCCTTTGGTCCATCAAAGTGAAACTTTGTCGCTGCCATAAGGGCAGCGAAATAAACATCCAATACCAAAACCGATTCCCGCGCCAATCCGTAAGGAGGTAATGGAAATGCTGACAGAAAACGAGCTCCGGCAGGTGCTGGACAAAGCCGTCTCCACCGGCGGCGACTTTGCCGAACTCTACTGGGAGGACAAGGAAGAGCATAACATCGACTTCTCCGGCGGGAAACCCGGCCGGGTGACCGCCGTCCGGACGGTCGGGGCGGGCATCCACCTGATGGCCGGGACGAAGAGCGTTTACGTCTGCACCAATGATTTAACTCTCCCGGCGCTGATGCGGGCGGCGGGGCAGGCGGCGTCCCTGCTGGGGGCATCGGACGGGCAGGCGGCAAACCGCCCCTTCACCCGCCAGGCCGTCCCCACCCCGAACCCGGTGCGGGTCGCCCCCGGTTCGGTGGACACCGCCCGGAAGATCGCCCTGCTGCGGGAGGTCGACGGCAGCGTCACGGGGGTGAGCGGCCTCCGGGCGATGAACGTCGGCTATTTCGACACCGACCAGCATGTGACCATCCTCAACACCGACGGCCTCTATACCGAGGACCGGCGGACCGCCTCCCGGCTGCGGATGAGCGCGACGATGGAGGGCCCGGACGGGAGACTCCTCTCCCGCTGGAGCGATTTTACCAAGCCCCAGGGGTTTGAGGCCTTCGACGACCTGGGCGCGGCGGAAACCTTTGCCAAAAACTTCCTTGACCGGCTGGCCCTCTCCCTAAAAGCGGAGCCCATCCGTTCCTGCACCGTCCCGGTTGTTCTCGAAGCCGGCGCCTGCGGCACCCTCTGGCACGAGTGCTGCGGCCACCCGCTGGAGGCGGTGGCAATTGCGTCGGGGTCGAGCGAGTTCTGCGGGCTGCTGGGGCAGAAGGTCGCTTCCGACAAGGTGACCCTCGTCGACGACGGCTCGATCCCCGGCCTCTACGGCAGCGAGGCGGTGGACGACGAAGGCCACCCGACCCAGAAGAATATCCTCATCGAAAACGGCGTTTTAAAAGGCTACCTCTGCGACCGGTTAAACGGCCGCCGCCTCGGCCTTCCCTCCACCGGCAGCGGCCGGCGGCAGGACTACACCTACGCCCCCCTTTCCCGGATGACCAACACCTACCTGGCGGCCGGGACGGATGACGAGGAGGAGATGATCCGCGACATCGACCGCGGCCTCTTTGTCACCGGCGTCGGCGGCGGCTCGGGCGGGAGAGAGTTCTCGATCGAGGTGACCGAGGGCTGGTGGATTGAAAACGGCCGCCTCATCCACCCGGTCAGCGGCCTTACCTTAAACGGCAAAGGCCCCGACGTCATCAAGCGGGTCGACCGGGTCGGCAGCAAGATGGCCTACGACTACGGCGGGTTCTGCGGGGCAGGTTCCGGGCTGATCCCCACGACCGCGTTCCAGCCCCGGATGCGGATTACCGAAATGGCCATCGGCGGCACGGCGGAATAAGGAGGGATTTGCAATGAAAATCGAGTTAAACGGCTGGCAGAAGGCGATGGAGAACCTCCCCGCGGGGATTTTAAACGCCGAAATCGAGGCGGAGCGGAAAGATACCGTCACCGTCTCCGCCCGGGACGGCGCCCCCGGCAGCAGCGGCGCTTCGTCGGTCACGACCCTTTACGCCCGGGTCTCGGGGAATGTGGCCGGGACCGCCTGCTCCCAGGACCTGGGGGCCGACCTATCCCGCCTTTTGGAGGATGCCCGGGAAGCAGGCTCTTATGCCGGCGGCGGGACGCTCCCGTTCCACCGGAAGGCGGAACTTTATTCCGGCCACAACACCGGCGTCCCCGCTTCTTCCCCCGAAGAACTGCGGCAGCTGGCCCTCACACTGGAAGCGGCCGTCCGGGCGGCCGAACCGGCAATCGTCTCCTCGGAGGTGACCATCCACGAGGTACAGCTCTCCCAGCGGCTGGTCTCCTCCGAAGGGGCCGATGCCGAAAGCGCCTCCCGGGCGATTGTCGCCGCCGTCTCCGCCCAGGCGAACTTTAACGGCTTCGCCTGCGGGACCGAGTTTGAGCTGACCGCCTCCTCCCCCGACGGGTTTGACCCGGCGGCCATTGCGGCCACCGCCGCCGAACGGCTCCGCCTCCAGGGCCCGCCCGTCCCCTTCACCCCCGGGGCCTACCGGGTCTTCCTCGACCAGCCGGTCATCTGGAACATCCTCCTGACCGCCTGGCAGATGTTTGCGGGCCCCCGCTGCGAGGCTGGCACCTCCTGCCTCGCCGGGAAGCTGGGGGAACCGGTCGGTTCGCCCCTTGTGAACCTCTCCGACTACCCCTCCCACCCCGCCTGCGGCTACCGGTACGATTTCGACTTTGAGGGCACCCCCTGCAGCCCGGTTGCCCTGATGCGGGAGGGGAAGATGACCGGGATGCTCCACCATATGGGTTCGGCCGCCGCCTTCGGCGAACGCTCCAACGGCCGGGCCGGCCGGGCGCCGCTCCTCACCTCCGGCATCCCGAACCTCTACACCGTCACCCCCCGCATCTTCCTGATGGAGCCGGGGCAGGTCTCCCGGGACGCGCTGCTTGCTGAGCTCGGGGACGGGCTCAGGATCATCGACTCCTACGACCCCTTCCACTGCCTCGACATCGCCTCCGGCCACTTCTCGATCCCCTGCCGGGGCATCCTCTATAAAGACGGCAGGCCCGCCGGGAACGTCACCTCCATCGCCATCCACGG
>DVHA01000049.1 GCA_018712425.1 Candidatus Faecivivens stercoravium
CGAAGCGCTATTTCACTTTTCACTCGCCGCAGGCGAATTTCACTCAGTCGGAAACTGCCGCTTCCATCACAAACCGCATCAGGTTCGCGGCCGCCTCGATCATATCGGCCCGCGTGACCCGTCCTTCTGTCAGCGCCTTCTGAATCTGGGCGATGACAGGCGGGCCGCCGGGCATGACGATATCGTTCCCGGCGTGAACCGCGTCGCCGCCGTCGACGACGATATCCATATCGCCCCAGTCAGTGACGACGACCCCTCTAAAGCCCCATTCGTCCCGCAGGAGCTTCCGGCAGAGGTCGCAGCTGCCGCCGGCGAAGGTCCCGTTAATCCGGTTAAAGGAGGACATAATCGTCCGGACGTGGCTGCCGCGGACAATCATCTCAAAGGGCTTGAGGTAGATTTCCCGCGCTGCCCGTTCCTCGACAATCGAGTTGACCGCGTCGATGTTCTTGTTCAGCTTGCCGCGGCGGTAGGTCTCCTGCTCGTTGAGAGCGTAGTGCTTCGGGCAGCAGGTGGCGCGGCTGGTTTCTTCGCAGCCCAAAACAATCTGCAAACCGGTGATGCCGCTGACCACCGGGTCCTCCGAGAAGTACTCGAAGTTCCGGCCGCCCAGCAGCGCCCGCTGGATGTTGGCCGCGGGGGCCAGCCAGGAGTCGATCTGAAGCGAATCCGATTCCGCCCCCGCCGCTTCGCCGAAGGCATAGGCCAGCGCCGGGTTGAAGGTCATCGCGACCGCCGAGCCGGTGGGCCAGCTGACCTTGCCGACAGTGGCGGGGCCGTCCTTATAGAAGGCCGAATGGATGCCCATCTCGGGGATGGCGGGGCTGACATAGCCGGGGAAGCCGGCCGGGTGGTCGCAGACGGTCAGGTCTTTGCCGTCGGCGCCCTGGATGGTCGACGGGGTGCCCTTGCCGCCGCCGAAGGGGAGGCCGGGGCCGTAGCCGACGCAGAAAGCCGCCAGCTGGTCATCCGAAAGCTGGTTGACAAAATCGTAGACCGAAACCCGGTGGTCGATGACGTCCTGCAATGTCGCACCCTTCACCTCGTGCAGCGCCGGCATCTCCTGATGGCAGGCGACCCGGCGGACGACGTTGTCGGCGGTGAGGTCGGTGACGGCGGCCTTTTCAATCTCCTCCGCCTCGCCGGGGTAGGAAATGAACTTCGCGTCCTCGCCGTGGAGGAAATGGAGTTTCTCCTTGTTGTCCGGGAGGATGGTGAGGACGTTTTCATACTGGGCGGCGACGATCGTTTCGGAAACATGCAGCTTCCCGGCGACATGGGTATCCCGGGAACTGACGCCCGCCCGGACGATGTAGTCGCCCGGTTCGAGGATATAGGAAGCCGTCTCTTCGTCGTAGGAGGCGAGTGACTCGGCCGGGATGGTCACGGTGATAACTTCCGCCTCGCCGGGGGCGAGGAGGGAAGTCTTCCCGTAGCCTTTCAGCTCCTGGTAGGGCTGGTCGAGCTTGCCGGCGGGGACGGAGACATAGACCTGCACCACCTCTTTGCCGGCATATTTGCCGGTGTTCGCGACCTTGACCGAAACCTTCACATTTTCCCCTTCCACCGAAACGGCGTAGTCGGAGAGTTCAAAAGAGGTGTAGCTGAGGCCAAATCCGAACGGATAGAGCGGCTCGACCCCGTAACTGTCGAAATACCGGTAGCCGGCGTAAATCCCCTCTTCGTAAACCGAAACAGGGCTCATGTCATAGCCAACGCTGCCGTTTGCTTCCTTATCAAGGCCATAGGACTCGTAGGTCAGGATGGAAGACGGGTCGTCCTTATTAAAGCTGAAGTGGGCGGAGGCGGGATGGTCCTTGTAATCCCGGACGATGGTCGAGGTGAGCTTGCCGGAGGGGGAAACCTCGCCCACAAGGATGTCTGCCAGAGCCGCGGCCCCCTGTTCGCCGGGGGAAACGGCGTAGAGGATGGCCTTGATGTTCGGGTACTTTTCGGCCCAGGAGAGGTCGACCGCGCCGACGGTATTCTCAATGAGGATGACGTGGGCAAAGGCAGAAGTCACCTGCTGGATAAGCTTTTCTTCGGAGGGCAGCAGGGTATAGTCCTGTTCATACCGCCTATCGCACTCCTCGCCGCCTGAACTGCGGCCGAGGATCAGGACAGCGGTATCGGTCTCTTTCGCCGCGGCGGCGACCAGCTCGTCCGGGACGGCGGTCTCCTCTTCCGGCGGGGTATACTTGCCGAAGAATTCGTAAATCGCGCCGGAAGCGACCAGGCCGGAGAACTGCTTGAACATCTCCTGCCGGGCGCGCTCGGCCTTCCCGGGGTCGAAACCGGCCTCATAGAAGGAGGCGAGGCTGTCCACCAGCTTCTGCCCCCGTTTTTTCAGCTCGGGGACCAGGATCGCGGCGTTTTTGTTGGAGGAGGCCCCGGAACCGGAGCCGCCAATGTAGAGTTCAAACTGCCCTTTGCCGAAAAACGCGGCGGGTTTTTCCCTGCGGAGCGGCAGCGCCCCCTCGTTTTTCAGGAGGACGATGCTCTCCCCGGCGATCTCCCGGGCCAGCCGGACGCGGGACGCGTCGGATACATATCGGTTCATACGCTCATTCCTTTCTACGGCCGCGGTCCCATCGGGGTAACCGGCGGCCTGTTCTTACCACTATTATACCGGTTCAAAAAAGGGAAGTCAATTTAATTTGTGTGCCTTTTACGATATGTTTTAGCAGTTTTCCTGGAAATGCGCCCGAGAGGAGATGAAGCGGCCTTGACAGGCCATGAAGACGCCTGCGGCTGATGAAGCGAGCCCCTGCGGGGCTCTAATGAAG
>DVHA01000050.1 GCA_018712425.1 Candidatus Faecivivens stercoravium
ATAATCCCGGAGGTAGCGCAGGATCCCGCTGCGGTCCTGCTGTTCCAGGTACTGCATCAGTTCACCGGAATCAGGCAGCTGCACCGGTGACGGCTCCTGTTCGGCCTGTTCCTCGGAGAGGACCTCGCCGCTGTCGAGATGGGGCTGCATCCGCTTTTCCAGCGCCTCCCGCCGGGCGGGAAGGCTGGGGAGGAAGTCCGGGCGGCCGATGCAGACAAGCGGCTTGCCACGGATGCCGGGAAAATTGTCCGACCAGTACTGGATAAACATCCGGCTGCGTTTCTGGAGGGTGTTTTCGTCCACCTGGGAGAGGAGGGCGGCGTAATAGAAGGGGCCGTCCTGGTAGTCGGTTGTGTGCTCGAGGGTAAATTCATCCAGGATGGCTTCGCAGGCCAGCCGCCGCAGGGAAAACCAGAAGGAAGCTGTGTCCCATTCCTTGGCACCTGCGGGCGGTTCCAGCGACCGGGAGAGCCGGACCAGGATCAGCCGCCAGCTTTCGTCGTCCGCCTCCAGTCCCCGTTCTTCCAGCTGAGATGCCAGCTGCTCTTTGGAAAAGCGGGAGAAGAGGATCCCCCGCCAGAAAGCGCCGTCCCGTTCCTCGCGGTTTTTCAGCCAGTATTCCCCGTATTGGCTGTACTGGGCGAGGTATTCCCGCCGGCGGATGCTCAAAAGGGCTTTTTCAATCGCCGCTTCCATCTTTTCGGCGTCGAAAGGCTTGACAATATAGCTGCCGGCCCGGTACTCGATTGCTTTAGAGGCATAGCTGAAGTTTTCGTGGCAGGTGAGGAAGATAAATTCGCTCTCCAGTTCCTTTTCCCGCACCCACTGCAGCAGGTCCAGCCCCAGCCCCATCGGCATTTCAATGTCGCAGACAACCAGTTCGGGCGGCTTGTCCGCCTCTTCGATCAGCCGGATGGCGCCATTTACATTGTACGCTTCCCGGGCGTCCGCAAAACCGAACTTCTGCCAGTCGATTTCTGCCCGAAGTGTCCGGACGGTGGCAAGGTCATCGTCTACCAGTAATGCCCACATCGTTTAACCTCCATTTCCGTTTCTCTTTTCATCTGTGGGGATCAGCAGCACCGTTCGCGCCCCGTGGGGGACGGCTTTTTCAATCCGCACCAGCCCCGGCTGCCCATACCGCAGCCGGAAGGTATCCCGGACGTTCTGGATGCCGACACCGCCGGAGGAGCCGGTGAACTGTTCAAATCCCCGGAGCATCTCTTCCGGGTATCCGTCCCCGTCGTCCTCGACGATCAACCGGACAAAGGTTTGCCCGTTTTCCTCCCACCGGTCCACTTTGATGAGCAGGTTCATCATTTCGTACAGCTTGAGGGCGTATTTAAAAGAGTTCTCGACGATGGTCAGGAGCATCAGCTTCGGCATTGGGGTGTCGAGCAGTTCCGGCGAAGCGACGTCGTCCATGTAGAAGACGCAGCCGGGGAAACAGAGCTCCTTCATCTGTACGAAGTTCTGGACATGCTCCAGTTCTTTCCCCACCGTCGTCATCGCCATATCCCCGTAGAGCATATACCGGATGTGGACCGACAGCATGTCGATATACTGCCGGATATCTTCCCCGCGGTCCTGGAGGCTCATCGAGTGGATGGTGGTCAGGGCGTTCAGGTAAAAGTGGGGGCGGATCTGCATCTGGAGGTAACGGAGTTTGGATTCGGTCAGCCGGAGCTTCTGCTCGTACTGGTCGATCCGCAGCGCCAGCACCTCCCCCGACATCTTGTTAAATTCTTCGGCCAGCGTCTGAAATTCCTGCGGCCGTCCCTCGGTCGGGATCTGGTGGCGGAGGTTTCCCTTTTCCACCTCCCCGACGCCGGCCAGCATATCCGCGAGTGGCCGCAGCACTTGGGAACGGGTGAAAAATAGGATGGAAACAACACCCAGGATCGCGACTGCAAGGATGACGTATATAGTCACCTGTAAGGCCGATAACCCACTGAGCAATCGGTCTCTCTGCTCGTAAAAAATGAGCCGCAGGCTGCTTCCCGGCAGGGTGCGGGTAACAATCAGGTAGTCGGCCTCATACTTTCCCTCATTGGTCTGGATAAAGGGGAAAAGCCCGCTGGCGGCCTCTCCGGGCGAATGGAGCACCAGGTTCCCTTCGGCAGAGACCAGGGCGTACCGCCCCTGGCTGTCCTCGTAATAGAGGAGGGTCCCGAAAATTGTATCTACCCGCAGCAGGGTCAGGATGGTGCAGCCGCTGGTGCGGTAGATGCTGAGCAGGTAGTAATCCTCTTCAATTTTCGCCAGCCGCCAGTTCTCCCGGCTGCTGCTCATATACCGAGTGAAGAAGGTCTCGTTCTCCCGCAGGTAGTCCCACAGCCGGATTTGTTCGGTATTGCTTACCCGGTTGGAGTACTGCCGCAGCAGCCCGCCGTCGTAATAGACGGCGATGCAGTCGATCGGGCTGTTGACGGTCACCTTTTCCTCCATATCGGTGGTGAGTTCATACCGGGCAAAGTAACTGGCCCGCTGGTCATCGGCACCGAGGTTGCGCAGGTTGTCCATCTGCCCGTAGATTTCGCTCATCATCAGCTGGGCGGTGTCCAGCTGGGCCTCGTAATCCGCTTCGTAGATGTTTAAGGTGTTGGCGATCGCGTCCCGGACAGTCTGTTCGGTTTCCTTCTGGATCTGGACGATCGAGCTGATAAACAGGCTGATCAATATTCCCAGCAGCAGCCCGAACACCACCGTGATCCGGGTGGTCAGCCGGCCGGCGCAGTCCTGGAACCGTTTTTTAAACGACGGCATCCCTTCCGCCTCCTTTTTCCCGTTTTGCCTCTTCTATCTTACCGGAAAAGTGCCCTTCCTTCAAGGCTGCTGCCGCCCATTTTTGGCAACAGGATACAAAAACGAAAGGATTGTTCACTTTTTTGAAAGTCCGGCAGCTCAAACTATTTTACAATAGGGGGGTAGAAAGGACGTGTGAATGATGAAAACGCTCGAAATAAACGGTGTGACCCTTGCTTATGAAGAATATGGCAGTGGTAATCGCTACCTTATCAGCAGCCAGAACTTTTTCTTCCGGGACTGCCATATGGCTCTCCTCGGCCGGGAGCCTTACCACTACCACGTTTTTCTCATCTACACCCGTGGGTACGGGGCATCCACCCATATCTTCGACCCTACGCCCCGGGATTATACGACCATATGGGGGAAAGATGTCGCGGCTTTCGCCGAAGCGATGGGGATTAATAGCTTTTACTACACTGGTATCTCCCACGGCAATTGGGCCGGATGGTACCTCGCCCTAAACCGGCCGGAACTGCTGCGGGGATTTGCCTGCGGCAATGGCATCGCCCAGTTCCGCGACCCCGACGCCCGGACGCCGGTCCCGCCCCGGCCGGAACTGGATCTGGACCGTGTGGTCGGCAACCGGGAGGCGCTGGAGAAGATGGCCTGGATGGAAAACTGGCCGACTGAGAGTTCCGAACGCCTCCGCCGCCGGGCGCAGAACCATGAAGAGCATCTCCAGATCCTCTTAAACCGCAAAAAGGAAGAATTCACCGTCCGCAACACCAATATGTCCTGCTGTGATGCCAAGACCCGGGAGGAATTCTATGAGACGATGGCGAAGATCGACGTCCCAGTCCTCTTCCTCCACGGGATGCTCGACCCGCTGGCAAAGATCGAAGATGTCATCCGCCTTTCCCAGGCGATTCCCGGCTCCCAGATCAAGGCTTACCAGAACCTCGGTCATGGGGGCGGGGACGAGTGCCCGGAGATCTTCGCCCGGGACTGCGACCGGTTCTTCCGGGATACCGAGGGCAGGGTTTTGTGAAATTACAAAATTTTTCCCCTTGTCTTTTCCTCCGTTTCCCTGGTACAATAAAGAAAAAAACTAACAGAAAGGCGGAATGACCATGTCTGAATTCGACCGCCGCCTGGAGCGGCATCAAGAGGAGCTGCGCGCCCTCTTTTTCTCCCTTTACCCCGGCCGGGAGGACGCCTACGGGGCGCTGCTAAAGACCCTCGCTTTTTACGCCGCCGCCCGCAGCAAATCCCTCCGGCAGCTGGACACTAAGCGGGAGGCCGATCCCGGCTGGTATAAGCGCCGGGAGATGCTGGGGATGTGCCTCTACATCGGCCCCTGGGCCAAAAACTTAAAAGGTGTCCGGGAAAAGTTGGACTACCTCTCCCAGTGTGGGGTGAACTATGTCCATCTGATGCCCTTCCTCGATACCCCGAAGGGAAAGAGTGACGGTGGATATGCCGTTTCCGATTTTACCAAAGTCGAGCCGTCCCTGGGAGATATGGATGACCTTGAGACGCTGACCAGAGAGATGCGGAAGCGGGGAATGAGCGTCTGCATGGACTTCGTCATGAACCATACGAGTGAAGAGCACGAGTGGGCGAGACGCGCCCGGGCGGGCGAAGCGGAATATCAGGACCGTTACTTCTTCTACCCAGACCGGACGATTCCCGATCAGTTTGAACAGACCATCCCCGAGGTTTTCCCGACCACCGCACCCGGCAGCTTTACCTGGCTCCCCGACGCCGGGAAGTGGGTGATGACCAACTTCTACCCCTTCCAGTGGGACTTAAATTACGGCAACCCCGCCGTCCTGACCGATATGGTCGGTTTTATGCTGGCGCTTACAAACCGCGGCATCGACGTCGTCCGGATCGATGCGATCCCCTACATCTGGAAGGAGATGGGGACCAGCTGCCGCAATCTCCCTCAGGTCCACACCATCTCCCGGATGCTGCGGATCATCGTCGAGGCTGTCTGCCCCGGCGTCCTGCTGCTGGGGGAGGTGGTGATGGCGCCGGAGAAGATTGTCCCTTATTTTGGCAGTGTCGAGCGGCCGGAATGCCATATGCTTTATAACGCGACGACGATGTGCACCACCTGGCATACCATCGCTACCGCTGATACGAGGCTCCTCCGCCACCAGATGGACATCTTAAGCCGTCTGCCGAAAGAATACCTCTTCCTCAACTATATCCGCTGCCACGACGACATTGGCTGGGGTCTGGATTACCCTTGGCTCTCCCAGTTTGGCACTTCGGAAGTTCCCCATAAACGCTACCTCTCCGACTATCTGACCGGTCACTGGCACGGTTCCGACAGTAAGGGAGAGCTGTATAATGACGACCCGGTTTCGGGGGACGCCCGGATGTGCGGGACGACGGCTTCCCTCTGTGGGATTGAGACGGCAAGGCGGGAATGCCGGCTGGACGACCTGCAGGCGTATATCCGCCGGGATTTGATGCTCCACGCCTTCATGCTGACCCAGAGTGGCCTCCCAATCCTTTACGCCGGGGACGAAATCGCCCAGGAAAACGACTACACCTACCATCTGGACCCCGACAAGGCGGCCGACAGCCGGTTTATCCACCGGGGGGATTTCGATTGGGAGAAGGCGGAACAGCGGCTTATCCCCGGCACCGTCGAACAGCAGATTTTCGACGGCCTGCTCCGTCTGGAAGCGGCTCGCCGCAGCTCGCCCGCCTTTGACAGCGACGCCGACTTCTGGACGCTGGACACCGGGGACGACGGGGTCCTTGGGATCGGGCGGTGGAAGGACGGGGCCTGTGTCCTCGCCCTCTTCAACTTCGCCGGCAGCGGGAAGACTGCCCGGATTCGCGAGACCGGCTGGTGGAAGGACCTCATCACCGGCGAGGAGCGGGAAACTGATGCGGTCCAGCTCCCGCCCTATGGGTATGCAATGCTGGAGTTGGTCCATCTTTAATTCTTTTGAAACCGAAAGGAGAATGACAATGTACAGGCTTTTATTTCCTGGCGGCAAAGAAAAAGCTGTCACTTTTAGTTACGACGACAACACCATCCATGACCGGCGGCTGGTGGAGATGCTGAACCGATACGGTTTAAAAGGCACCTTTAACCTCAATTCCGGCCGGATGGATGTGGAAGGGTATATCGGTTCCGGTGAGGTTGCGGAACTCTATCAGGGCCATGAGGTCGCCTGTCATGGTGTCCGCCACCTCTTCCCCAACCAGATTTCCGACGGAGAACTGGTGCGGGAGTACTGGGATGACCGGCTGGCGCTTGAAAAGCTCTCGGGACAGATTGTCACCGGGCTGGCCTACCCTTTTGGCGTCCAGAATGCCCATATCCGGGAGGCTTTGAAACTGCTGGGACTGCATTACGGCCGGACGGTCGAGAGCACCAGGAGTTACTTTTTCCCGGACGATTTCCTTGTTTGGAACCCCACCTGCCACCACCAGGAGGCAATTGACGACCCTTTGATTGTCGACACCTTCTTAAACCCGCCGGCCTATATGCAGCCCCAGCTCCTCTACATCTGGGGGCACAGCTACGAGTTCGCCGGCCGGGACAACTGGGAGGAGATGGAGGCCCTCTGCCAGAAGCTGTCGGGGCATGAAGAAATCTGGTACGCCACCAACGGCGAGCTCTACCGCTATAAAACGGCGGCCGGGCAGCTGATGGAATCGGCCGACGGCGCCCGCGTCGAAAACCCCACCGGTGTCCCCATCTGGATTTTAAAGGACGGGGAAGTGCAGGTGCTGCGCGGAACCGAATAATCAGAAAATTGACGTCCCCTGCAATATGACAGGGGACGTTTTTTATGTGGAGGAAGAAAAAACAAAAATTTTGATGTAGAATCGAATTAGGGGGAAAGAGATATCTGAAAAAGTGTCCCTTTTCTGCACATTTTTGAAAATACCCGTTACAAAATAAAAAGCAGAAGGGCCTCCCGAATGGTATACTCAAAGTAACGAAAAAGGAGGTATCCTGTATGGATTATGAAACGATTTTAAACCGGCAGTTTGTCATGACCGATACCGGACGGATTGACCGGGTGAAAGACCTGTACACCACCTTTAATCCGGAGGTCGACCTGGAAGCGCTGAAAAAAGGCGGGTTTTTAGAGGCTTTAAACGAGATGATGGAGCCGGTGCTGATGGATTTGGATGACCATTCCCCGGCGGTGCTGGCCTACTGGGCCAAGCGGGGGATGGTCAAGGAGTTTCACGGCCGGGACAAGCCGATGAGCTGGAGCGAATATGAGATGAAGACCGGCTACCACTGGCGGGAACCGGAAGGCGGCGCGCCCCAGAACCGGACGAAGGGCTGGAACGCCTTTGTGCCGGTGTCGGCCTTTGCCCCCGAAAATAAGGGCCGTTTGTACCCAGCGGTCGTCATGCTCCACGGCGGGTTTAATCCCGTCAGCATCGTCGACGGCTGGGGGTTCCCCCAGGAGGCGGCCCGGCGGGAATGGATTGTCATCGCGCCGGCCCTTGAGCTGGACGACCTGCTGGATGAGGTGTTGGCGGAGGCGATGGCCCTTTACCCGATCGACCCCGAACGAATCTATATCGCCGGATTTTCTTACGGCGGCTTTATGACCAACACCATCGCCTGCAAGCGCCCGGACGTCTACGCGGCGGCGGCCCCCTGCGGCGCGCCGCTGTCCAGCGGATGGGTGGGGGAGGCGATCGGCGGCGAGCCGCAGACGCCCTTTGACGGCGTCTACCGCGGGAAAAGCTATATGCCGGTGATGAACGTCATCGGCAACCTCGACGGCCATCGGTTTCCCTATTATGATTACCAGGGCTTTATGCATTTCCAGGACGGCCCGGAGGCGCTGGTCGAGGGGCTAAACCACTGGGCGCGGGTAAACGGTGCGCCGGAGGTTTTACTGGAAACGGTGATGGCGCTGAAAGGCCGGGAGGGGCTCTCCCCGGAAGAACGGAACATCGGCCTGCCGCTTGCGCCGGACTGCCGCCGGACGGTGGTGGCCGATGGGGTGACCAACTATATCGCCGATTTGAAGAGCGCCGACGGGATTGTACGGGTGCGGGTGATGTGCGAGATGAATATGCCTCATTGGCCGACACCTGAGATGGTCCGGCAGATTTTTGACTTCTTTTCCCATTTCAGCCGCGACCGGGAAACAGGGGAGAGCATCTACACGCCGTAAGATGTTCACAGTTTGTCAAAAGATACAAAATCGAAAATCCACTGCACTTTTTTAAAAGCAATCGGTTCCGCCGTCCGGTATAATAGAGGCATCAAAGGGGTTCACCCATCCGGACATTCGGCACAGAAAGGAAATGGATTATGAAAAAGAGAATTTTGGCCTGCATCTTTGCGGCGGCAACCCTCGCCTCCCTCGCGTCCTGCGGCAATGGCGGCGGCAGCAGTTCTTCCACCAGCACGGCTTCCGGCGAATCGGGCGGGGAAAGCGCCGCGGCGGAAGTGACGACGGTCGACTACCACTATGTCAACTTTGGCACGATTGCCGAGACCGAGCCGGTCGACGATGTGATCAACGAACATCTGGAGAGCATCGGCTCCGACGTCCGCATCAGCCTGCATATGTACGACGCCGCTTCCTACAACACCCAGATGGACCTGATGATCTCCTCCGGCGACCCGGTCGACCTGTATATCCCGCTGACCGGCGTCTCCACCAACGCCGCCCAGGGGAAACTCTACGACATCACCGATATCGCCGAGGCCAACTGCCCGAACGCGCTGGAAATGACTTCCGACTGGCTGGATACCTGCACTGTAGACGGCCGTCTCTATGCGATTCCGGTTTATAAGGGCGCAATGCTCCAGAACTATCTGATTGTTAACAAGGATATGGCGGACGAGTACGGCATCGACCCGTCGGAATATGAAGGCCAGCCCCTTTCGGCAATCGAGCCGATGCTTCAGCAGATCCACGAGGCTAACCCGGACATCTTCCCGGTTGTCCCCTTAAACGCCAATGCCTACAACTTCCTTGATTTCTTTATCGGCGCGACCAACGGTTATAAGATCGACATGCTGGGCGACCGCACCAGCACCTGCACCGGCTGCATCGTCGGCGACGATATGACCGTCGTCAATCTTTACTCGACCGACGCTTTCAGAGAGTGCTGCGAGCTGGCTTATGACTGGATGCAGAAGGGGTATCTGATGCCCGACACGTCGACCTCGCCCGATTCGGCATCTACTTTGATGGCGGCCAGCCGCGGCTTCTGCACCACCGGCGGGTACGGCAACTCGCCCGAGATGATGGAGACAAACTCCAGCCTGAGCGGCAACGCGAACTCCAGCTACTATGTCTGCCTGGAACAGCCCTATATGACCACTTCGACCATCGGCGTCACCACTTGCGTCGGCATCACTTCCGAACATCCGGAGGCGGCGCTGCGGATGCTGGACCTCTTCTATACCGATGAGTTTGTCATCAACTCGATCCTCTACGGCGTAGAGGGCCGGGACTATGTCAAGGTGACCGACCAGACCATCGCCTTCCCTGAAGGGGTCGATTCCACCAACGTTTCCTATGACTCCAACACCACCTGCGGTATCATCGGCAGCCAGTTTATCCAGTGGGGCCGGAACGTCGACGAGGAGCTGCTGCTGGCCGACCGGGAGTTCATGCAGACCAACATCGACAACGCCGTCAAGTCCCCGGCTTTCGGTTTCAGCTTCGATGCGACCAGCGTCCGCACCCAGGTCTCCTCGGTCAACAACGTCATCACCCAGTACTTTAACGCTCTGACCAACGGCGAGCTGGATCCCAGCACGATGATCGACGAGTTCAACACCGCCCTGGAAGCGGCCGGTTTGAACGATATTATTGCGGAAAAACAGGCGCAGCTGGACGCGTGGGCTGCCGCGCAGCAATCCTAAAACCTTTCATCTGAAAGCCCGCCGCACCTAAAACCCGTCGCGGCGGGCTTTCACTCCGGCGGAACTTCCGCCAGAACCTGAAAAAGGAGTTATCGTTATGGCCAAAGCGAAAACCGCCGGCCGGCTGCAGCTCAAAAAGGACCTTCCGCTGCTCTTTTTGTGCCTGCCGGGCGTTATTTATCTGATTATCAACAACTATATGCCGATGTTCGGGCTGTTTATCGCCTTTAAGGACATCAACTACGCCAAGGGCATCTTCGGCAGCGACTGGGCGGGGCTTAAAAACTTCGAATTCCTTTTCGCCACCAACGACGCCTTTATCATGATTCGCAACACCATCCTGTATAACATCGCCTTTATCGTCATCGGGACGGTCCTGTCGGTCTTTGTGGCGATCCTCTTCAGTGAGATGGGGGCGAACATCTTTGCCAAGATCTACCAGGCGGGGATGGTCTTCCCCAACCTCGTTTCGATGGTTATTGTCGCCTATATCGCCTATGCGTTCCTCAACAGCTCTTCCGGGTTCATCAACATGACCATTTTAAAGGCTTTTGGCATCGACCCGGTCTCCTGGTATTCCAAGCCGAACGCCTGGCCGGTCATTTTGATGGTCGTTTACATCTGGAAGAACGTCGGCTACAGCTCGATTATCTACATCTCCAACATTGCCGGCATCGACAAGGGTATTTATGAGGCGGCGAAGATCGACGGGGCCGGGAAGTTCCGGCAGATTGTCAATATCACCCTCCCGATGCTCAAGCCGACCATCGTCATCATGACGCTGATGGCGGTCGGTCGGATCTTCAACTCCGACTTCGGCCTTTTCTACCAGGTCCCGATGAACTCCGGTACCCTCTACTCCACCACCCAGACGATCGATACCTACGTCTACCGGGCGCTGATGGAGCGCAACGACATCGGTATGTCCGCCGCCGCCGGGTTCTTGCAGTCGATTGTCGGCTTTGTGCTGGTGGTCGGCGCCAACCTGCTGGTCCGGCATGTCGACCCGGACAACGCCCTCTTCTAAGCGAAAGGAGTCTTATCCATGCATGAAATCAAGACCCGCAGTGAGAAGGCGTTCCAGATTTTCGCGTTTGTCTTCCTCACCCTTCTGACCATCTTCGCCCTGGCGCCCTTTGTGCTGATTATCTCCGCCTCGCTGACCGAGGAGAATACCCTCGCGGTCGGCGGCTACCAGTTCTGGCCGAAGGTCTTCAGCGGCGCGGCTTATGAATACCTCTTTACCAAGGCCGGGACCATCTTAAACGCCTACGGCATCTCGATTATCGTCACCGCTGTCGGTACGGTGGTCAGTTTGATTATTTCCCCCATGCTCGCTTACCCGATGTCCCGCAAGGACTTCCGGTTCCGCAACTTCCTCGCTTTCTTCGTTTTCTTTACAATGATCTTTTCGGGCGGGCTGGTGCCGTCCTATATGATGTGGACCCGGATTTTCCAAATCAAGGACACCATCTTTGCGCTGATTATCCCCAACTACCTGATGGGGGCGTTTAATATTTTCCTGCTGCGCAACTACTTCACCAACTCGATCCCCGTTTCGCTGATTGAATCGGCCCAGCTGGACGGCGCGAAGGAGCTGACCATCTTCTTTAAGATTATCCTGCCGCTGTCTACCCCGGTTCTGGCGACGGTCGGGCTGTTTGTCGGGCTGGCCTACTGGAATGACTGGACCAACGGTCTCTACTACATCACCGACACCGCCCTCTATTCGATTCAGAACCTGTTGAACCGGCTGATGCAGAACATCGAGTATTTAAAGTCCGGCAGCGCCATTTCCAACATCGCCGGGAATATCGACACCTCCCAGATGCCCTCCACCTCGATTCGGATGGCCATCGCGGTGGTTGCGGTCCTGCCGATTATCATCATCTTCCCGTTTATACAGAAGTACTTTATCAAAGGCGTCGTCGTCGGCGCGGTCAAGGGGTAAACCCTTGCAAAAAGGGGCGGTTTGTGATACCCTCGTATCAAAGCGTCTTCTCCATTTTTTGACAGAAAAGAGGTTTTTTCCATGGTTCGAAAAGAATTTCCCCGCTGCACCCCCGAATCGGTCGGGATTTCCAGCGCCGCTATCTCCCGGTTCCTTGACCGGCTGGAGAGCGGGTTTACCGAGATGCACGGCCTGATGATTATGCGCCGGAGCAGGGTCTGCGCCGAAGGATGGTGGGCCCCTTATGCCCCCGGCCTCCGGCACGGGTTACAGTCTCACACCAAAACCTACGCCGCCACTGCGGTCGGCATCGCCGTCACCGAGGGGAAGGTCAGCCTCGACGAGCGGGTGATCGATATCTTTCCGGAATTTGCGCCGGAAAACCCTAGCGAGAACCTGAAAAAGCTGACCGTCCACAACGTCCTGTCGATGGGGTGCGGGATGGAGGAGATGCCCCGGCCGACTGAAAACTGGATCCGCGATTTCCTCTCGATTCCGGTCGTGCATGAACCAGGCACCGCTTATATGTACAACAGCACCGGTTCGACGCTGCTGGCGGCCATCGTCAAAAAGAAGACCGGCGAGGATATGATGGCGTATTTAAAGCCCCGGCTGTTTGACAAGATCGGCATTGACGCGGACAACCTGAAGATGGGCCGGATGCCCGACGGGACGCCGGTCGGGGGCGGCGGGATGCTCGCTACCACTGAGGATAACCTCCGGCTGATGAAGCTGTACGCCGACGGCGGCGTCTGGGAGGGAGAGCGAATTCTGTCGGACGATTATGTGAAACGGGCCACCACCAACCAGAACGATTCGGCTACCGAGGCAATCAACAACCCGCCGGCGCTGGACAACTTCGTCGGGTACGGCTACCAGATCTGGATGTGCCGCCCGAAGGGGGTCTACCGGGCCGATGGGGCGATGGGACAGTTTACGATTGTCGACCCCTCCCGCGACCTGATCATTGCGATCAACGAGACCGCCACCGGCGCTCACTGGGCGCAGGAGACGCTGAACGTCTGCTGGGAATTCCTTGAGGAGATCGATCCCGAGACGGCGATGACGCCGGAAAACCCCGCCCTTTCGGAGGCGCTGGCCCGGCGGATGAAGATGCTGGCGATTCCGGCTTCCCTTTACGCGCCGTTCGGCAGTTTCCCGGAGGGGAGCTTTGCGGTCAAGTCCGGCCAGGTCCATCTGGAAAACCAGGTGCTCGGGTTTATGTCGGGGGAGGCGCCCGGAGCGGGGCTGACCCGGTTTGGATTCTCGGAAGGGGAGGACGGCTGCGTGACGCTGGCGGCGGAGATCGATGGGAAGCCTTATTCCCTCAGCGTCGCCGTTGACGGTCGGCGGGCGCTGAACCGGCTGCCGGCGGGGCTGGTCTCCCAGGTTTACCTGTCGGGCTACTGGAAAGAGGCGGATACCTTCGCCGTCCGGGCCCGGTGGATTGAAACCTGTTTTGAAAAGGAAGTCTGCTTCCAGTTTATCGGGGACCGCTGCGTCGTGACCGAGGAAGAAGTCGTCGGTGGGTTCTTAAACCGGCCGGTTACACCCGCTGAGGCGGTCAAACAGTAAGGAGAAGGATTATGAAAGTTAAAGAAGTGATTGCGGCGTTGGAAAACGCGATTCCGCTGCCGTTCCCGCAGACCTGCGACATTTACCACATCGGCAACCCGGAGGCGGAGGTCCAAAAGATCGCGTCGGTCTTTATGGCGGATGTTGAGGTGATCCGGAAGGCGGCCGCGGAAGGGGTCAACCTGATCATCACCCATGAGCCCACCTGGCACAACGGCCTTTCGCTGCCCCTCTGGGACGACGGGCAGGGCTGGACAGTGGCCGGGCCGGAGTTTGACTGGCTGCGGCGGGACCCGGTGGCCCTGGAAAAGAAAAAACTCATCGAGGAAAACGGCATCACCATCTACCGTTCCCACGACCGGATGCATTTCCACAAGCCCGACCTGATCTACCAGGGGTGGATTCAGGAGATGGGCTGGGAAAGCTTCCTCCGGCAGGACGAGACGATGTGGCATTACGACATCCCGGCAACGACGCTGGGCGGGCTCGCCGACTTCTTTAAGGAGAAGTTGGGGATGGATGCCGTCCAGGTGATCGGCGACCCCAATCAGAAGGCGGAACACCTTTCGGTGCTGGTCGGCGGCGGGTCGCTGGGGCTGGGCGACGAGCTGATGCCGATGCGGGATATGATGGAAAAGGGGATCGACACGCTGGTCTGCGGCGAGACGACCGAATGGACCTCGATCTCTTACGTCCGGGACGCGGCCCAGCTGGGGCTGGGCAAGGGGATGATCATCCTCGGCCACAACCGGACCGAAGAGGCAGGGATGAAGCACTTCCCGGCATTCCTCCAGCCGCTGGTGGGGGATATCCCGGTGGTCTTTATCCCCTCCGGAGAACCGGTTTGCTATTTGTAAGATGAAATTTTACTTTTCTTTTCAATCCCCTAGCATCAGTCTTATATATATTCCTCCTTATTTTACGTCGTATCTTTTAAACAGATAGATTCCTATTACATTCGCAGCGATCACATATATAATTGCTGTGATAATTCCAGCCAGCAGTACTCCTGACGGCAGCGGAAGGCTTGTAACAGAAGAAAGCTTTTCGCCAATCCAGAAGGGGAAAATTTTGAATCCGGCCCGTCCAAACAGAAAGTCCAGAGCCTG